>JAMPCZ010000040.1 GCA_023665935.1 Muribaculaceae bacterium
ACGGGATAAACCAACATTGATAGATTCCGGGTCGGAGCCCGGAATGACAAAAAGTGTCATTCTGAGTGCACCTGAGCAGAGCCACTATCTTCTTGTCATTCTGAGGGCGAAGCCCGAAAGAATCCAGCCGATAGATTAAAAAGCTGGATTGCCACGTCGTGCTCTGCACCCTTGCAATGACGATAAATGGTCATTCTGAGCGAAGCGAAGAATCTCAATCACGTGAAAGTCTTTGGGCTTAGCTAATTTTTCTCCTGCTGGTATCCAAAATTTTTGAGTACTTTTTCTTTTTTGCGCCAATCTTTTTCGACTTTAACTTCAAGTTGTAAGAACACCTTTTTTTCTACAATTTTTTCAAGCTCAAGTCGTGCTTCCGTGCCGATTTTTTTTAGCAAATTTCCGCCTTTGCCGATTAGGATACCTTTTTGGCTTTTTTGTTCACAATAAATTATCGCAGAGATTTTGTCTATGGTTTCTTCTTCCGAGTATTTCATAACCTTCACGGCTACCGAGTGCGGGATTTCATCAGAGGTGTTAAGCAGGATTTTTTCTCTGATAACTTCTTCTGTTACGTCGCGCATTGTTTCTTCCGTTACGATATCATCAGGATAAAGAGCTTGCCCATCAGGTAGTTTTTTATAAATATTTTTGATAAGAGTGTCAATGTTTCTGCCGGTTTTAGCTGAAATTCTGACAATAGGAAGGTTGTCGTTGAATAAAGTTTTGTACGATAAAAGATTTTCTTCCACTTTTTCGGTTTTTTTAATCTTGTCAACTTTATTCATTACGATAATTATCGGGATTTGTGTTTGCAGAAGATTTTGGGCAATCCATTTGTCCCCTTTTCCTGCCGGTTCAGAACCATCTACAAGAAACAAAATAATATCAGCATCCGGAACTGCAATTTTTGCCTCGTCGAGTAAGAATTCTCCAAGTTTATTCAGAGGTTTATGAACCCCGGGAGTGTCGACAAAAACAATTTGACCTTGTTCTGTTGTCAGAATCCCTTTGATTCGTTTTCTTGTTGTCTGAGCTTTATCAGTTGTTATTACTATTTTTTGTCCGAGAATTTGGTTTAAAAGAGTTGATTTACCAACATTCGGACGGCCTATTATTGCTACAAATCCACTTTTCATGAAGATATTGTAACATAAACCGATTTTTTTTGAAATAAAGTAGCAAAAATTTTTACTCTCGGTTATTATATAATTACGTACGTGTAGTATTGGTTTAAAGAGAAAAATGGGAAATAAAAAACATATAATTGCTGCAGCGGTTTTGGCAATGTTATCAACAGGTTTGAGCCCTGCAATCGCACAAGATGTAAGTTTGACACAGATGGACGTTAAAAAATCGTCTGTGACAGATACTGTTGATGTGACTTTTTACACCACCGGACAGTCTGCCGGTAGTGTTGTTACAAGGAAATCCAACAACAGATATGTTGTTTTGCTCCCGAATATTTCAAGCACAAGCTCTGTGGCTCCAAGTTTGGGTGCTGTTAAAGATTTAATAAGTGATGTTGAAGTAAAACATGTTAACGACGGTATCGGCGGTTATACCAAAATTACTTTTTCAACAACAAAACCAATCAATATTAAAACCTATACAAAACGTGCAAACCCTGTAACTGCGGTACAAAAAGATTACCGAGATATCATTGCTCAAAATAATGCAAAGTCTGCGGAGGCTTCTAAATCTCAAACAGCTTCACAGGCAAAGCCGCAGCAAGTTTCTCAGCCTAAGCCGGCGCAGTCTTCTCCTGCAGCGCAATCACAGCCGAAAACAAACCAGGCAGAATCTAAAGTTGAAAAGCCGGTTGCAAATAAAGTTGTTAAAGCAGAGTCAAAGACCGAAAAACCTGCGGTTCAAAAGGATTCTAAAACTGTCCAAAAACCTAAATTGATTCCGCTGGATATGTCAAAAATATCAAAAGCAGTGACAGCTCCAAAAATTGAGCAGGTTCAAAAATCCGTTGAGCAAAAAGCGGTTGAATCTAAGCCGGCAGCATCTTCTGATTATGTTCCAAAAATGAAATATGATGAAAACGGCAAACGTATAATTGATTTAGAACCGAGAGTTTCGCATAAGATTGAATCAGAATCCGCTCAGGCTGAAACCTCTCAGGTTCAGCAAAACACTGCTGCAGAACAATCTGAAGAAAATAATACTTTAACTCAAGATGAAAAGAATAACCAAAAATCACACTCAATTCCATTGTGGATGATAATTGCAGGTGGTGTGGTTTCGGCATTAGGAATGTTATCCTTTGTGCTGAAAGCATTGGCAAGAGATTCGCACAGAAAGAGTTTGGAATCTTTCTTCTCAGTTTCCTCTCCTGCAAAATTTACAAAACCTAGAGAGAAATATTCGGATATTGTTAATAATTCTGATTTGAATTGGCAGGAAAAATACAGACGTTACACTGCCCAACAAGAGGTGGAAGAAACCGTTGCGCAGACTGATGATATGTCTTATGTGACAAATTTGGGTGCGACTAAAAAAGCTATAATTGCTCCTGAGGTTCGCAAAATTAATTCTGAAATTGATGAGTCAGAAAGACCTGTTTCAGCTCTGTTTGATAAGAAATTGCCGAAAAAACAATTGAAAAATATTTCGGAAAATAAGGTTTTAAAAGGTAATACCGAAGAATTTAAAAACAAAATGAGAGCTAAGATTTCTCAACTTGAGCATTCTTTAGCGCAAACTTCTGCAATGCAGGCACCTGAAAATAATCCTGGTGAAGTTAAATCAGAAGACAAGTCAATTATCAGTAAGATTTCTGATGTGAAGCTCAAGTCTTTTTCAAAGCCGATGTCGCTTAGAGAATCTAACCGCGGTTCTTTGAATATTGAGAAGAAAGAAAAACCATATCAGGAAGGCAGATTTGTTAAGCTGAAAGATTCGCCACTAAGTATGAGCAGAAGACAATCGGCTTCTACCGAGCTTAATGCATCGAATTTGATAGATAAAGGTGATAAATACTTGAAAAATAATTATGGGGAAATGAAAATGAATAGGGAACATGAAAATTACTTGCTATCATCACTTGATGAGTATTTGTCAATTTTAGATAGTGAAGGTAAATCAGAGTCAAGGGTTTCTGTGGCTGAGAGCTTGGCAAATATAAGACCTGCATCAGAACCAATGAGCCGTTCAGGTGTTACAAATCCTATTTCCAGGGGTTCAAATCCAATCAGCGGCAGAGTTTCTTCTCCATCTGTCAACGGTTTGGTTGTTAAATCAGGCTATAATATTGACTCTGAAAGAGGATTTTATATTGTAAATATGGATGGTGTTTCAGCTTTGGTCGGAAGAATCAAAGACCGCACTTATGTTTTGAAAAAATTTGACCGTGTCATTGACAGTACCCTTCAAGTAAGACAGGATGATACAAATGTTTATATCGTGAAGGCGGGAAGATATAAATGTTTGGTTGACGTTTCAAAAGACAAAATGGGAACACTTATTGAAATCTAGGGGGTAAATATTAGGGGTAAATGTTACTCTTAAGTTCTTATGCGCAGAGCGTTTGTATTGTTTTGTTTAATAGTCGGGGTGATTTTTTGTGCTGTTCGGGTTTTTAATAACTCAAAATCTGTGCAGCAGACTGTAATCCAATTTTCATCCTGGGGGTCGGAGTCTGAGTTAAAGATATTAAAACCGATTCTTGCGGAGTTTGAACGTGAAAATCCTGATATAAAAGTAGATTTTATTCACATTCCTCAAAATTATTTTCAAAAAATTCACCTGTTATTTGCTTCAAATACAGCACCTGACGTGATCTTTATGAATAATCAGTATTTGCCAATATATGTAAATGCCGGTGTTTTGGAAGATTTATCGCAGTATGATTTTGAATATGAAAAGTTTTATGACAAGGCGTTAGCTGCGCTTGGCAATAACGGGAAATTTTATGCAATACCGCGGGATGTATCTACTCTTGTTGTTTATTATAATAAAGATATTTTTAACAGATACAATGTAGAATACCCGAAAAACGGCTGGAGTCTTGATGAATTCAAGGACATTGCGGTGAAGTTGACGCACTTGCCTGAAATTTTCGGGGTGTCTTTTGATGATGAGCCGTTGTTTTATTTTCCGTATTTAACAAGCTTTGGGGCAAAAGATTTTTCAGATTTTACGGATAAGGGCTTGCAAGAAGGTGTCAGGTTTTACGCGGATTTGCGCAACAAATATCACTGCGCGCCTAAAAAAGAAGAGGCAGCAAGTATGACTATGGCACAAATGTTTTTGCAAGGTCGTTTGGGCATGCAGGTTTCGGGTAGATGGCTGGTTCCTAAATATCGGCAGGAAGCTAAATTTGACTGGGATGTTGTTGAGTTTCCTGTTGGTATCGTGGGCAAAAATGTACCCCTGGATGCTTCAGGGTGGGTGATTTCGAAATCTTCAAAACATAAACCCGAGGCGGCTAAACTTATTAAATTCTTATCCTCGAAAGAGAGTATGGAGAAATTTACCCAAAGCGGCTTGATAGTACCTGCACGTGTAGATGTTGCGAATTCCCGGTATTTTCTTGACGGACAAAAGCCAAAACATTCGCAAGTTTTTCTATCAACAATAGAAACCTCTGTTCCGACACCTGTAAGTATTGATTTTCGTCAGGTGTTGGACAATTTGAAGAATAAAACCGAAGTGTTATTCAATAGGTAGTTTAACTTTGTCATCCTGAACTTTACAAAGCGAAGCGACGAGGTACGAGTCGACTGAGCCTGTATGCGCAGATGCGAAGCAGCCAGTCTGTTTCAGGATCTTATTCAGCATCTTCAATTTTTCGCGAATATTTGTAACAGTCATTCTGAGGGCGGAGCCCGAAAGAATCCAGCTGATAGAGATTTATTCAAAAGCTGGATTGCTTCAGTCGCAGGCTCCCTCGCAATGACGAACCTCGGTCATCTGAGGCTTTAGCCGAAGGATCTCATAGAAAGAGATTCTTCGGTCGTAAACTCCCTCAGAATGACGTAAACCCTGCAAAATTCCCGTCATTGCGAACGAAGTGAAACTATAACTCTTATTTACCTATTAACTTATTAACTTATTAACTTATTAACCTCTTTACTTATAGATTCCAACTTTACATTTCTAACTTTGATTCTATACAATATGGCATGTTTATTGTAAAATCAGGCTATGAATTTAGATAGCCAAATAGATAGCTTTTTATCGCCGATAGCTAATAAAATTTCGGGATTAATTTTTTCACATGTGACGATTCTTGGTGTGCGTGTGGAATTTTTGATTGTCCTATTGATGGCTGCTGCACTGTATTTTACATTCAGAACCCGGTTTATCGGTTTTTGGGGATTTCGTCATTCTATTGATTTGATTACTAAAAATTACAAACATGATGATATTATAAAAAAGAAAAAGCACGGAGAAGTTTCATCATTCCAGGCTTTGACCGCGACAATTTCTGCATCTGCCGGCATGGGGAATGTTGTTGGGTCAGCGTTAGCTGTATCTGTAGGCGGTCCCGGGGTAATTTTTTGGATGATGATTGCCGGGGTTTTTTCTATGGCGTTAAAATTTGCAGAAGTTTTATTGGGTATAAAATTCAGACAAATTAATAAAGACGGTTCATCTTCCGGCGGTCCGATGTACTATATTATTAACGGATTACGTGCGCCGTGGATTAAGCCGTTTGCTCCCTATCTTGCAAAAATCTATGCGATATGCTGTGTTTTTGCGATGATTGGCGGCTGGAATTTGTTTCAGATTAATGCAATCACCACTCAGATTTCTAATGTTACAGGTTTGTTTGCAGGACAACGTTGGGTTTTTGGTCTGATTGTTGCGGTAATAACTTATATAACAGTTATTGGCGGAATCAAATCTATCGGAAAATTTACCTCAAAAGTTACCCCTGTAATGTGTAGTTTGTATGTATTTTCGGCGTTTGTAATTTGTTTGTTAAATATTCACCATGTTCCGCATACAATTGGTTTAATTTTACATGAAGCATTTAAGCCTTCTGCTGTTGGCGGCGGGGTTTTTGCTTGTATGCTTTGGGGATTCAGACGTGCAATGTTTGCAAATGAGGCAGGACTAGGGACTGCACCGATTGCATTTTCAGCGGTTAAAACAAGTAAACCTGTAGCGCAGGCTTTCATTGCTATGTTACAGCCATTTGTTGATACGATGATTGTTGGGGCTTCTACGGCGTTTATTATTGTTGTGACAGGGGCTTATCTCAACACAACAGGAATTGAAGGGATTGAATTAACCTCAAAAGCTTTTGCAACGGTTTGTCCGTTCTTCCCTATACTATTAACATTTATGGCAAGCTGCTTTGTACTGTCTACAATGCTTTGCGGCTCATATTACGGGACGAAAAGCTGGACATTTTTGTTCGGTGAATCCAAGTTGACAACAAGAACGTTCCAAATAATTTATTGTTTATTTATCGTAATCGGTTCTGCTATGAATCTAAAAAGTGTGGTTAATTTGTCCGATGCATTCACTTTATTTTTAGCGGTTCCGAATTTGATTGCAGTATTTTTATTATCTGATATAATAATTAAAGAACTTAAACGTTATTGTAAAAAATACAATGTCGGATTATTGAGAAACCAAGATTAATGAGGAGAGAATAGTTAATGATTAAAAAGGAATGTTTGGATATTGTTCAGGCAAAGTGTGAGAATTGTCAGGATTGCGTGTTGGCAAAAACCCGTCATAATGTAGTTTTTTCTGACGGCAACCCTGAAACTGCTAAGATTGTTTTGATTGGTGAAGCTCCGGGAGAAACCGAAGATGAAACAGGTACTCCGTTTGTCGGACGTGCAGGAAAACTTTTAAACCAATTTTTAGAAGAAGCAGGTATTTCAAGAAAAGACGACTTGTATATTATCAATACCGTAAAATGCAGACCGCCTGAAAACAGAGTTCCGACCGATGTTGAAAAAGCTTTGTGCGAAAAATATATGACTGCTCAAATTGATATTATGAATCCGCAGGCAATAATTTTCTGTGGTGCAACTTCATTGAAATCATTTTGGGGTGATAAAAAGGTTCAAATTTCAAAGGTTCGCGGAAACTGGTTTGATGTAACAATCAACGGTAAAACTTACAAAGCGATGGCTATATTCCACCCATCATACTTGTTGAGAAATCACTCAATAGAAGAAGGGTCACCAAGAAGACTTATGCAGCAAGATTTGTCTGTTATCAAGTCTGAAATCCTTGGCGATAAAATGGTGTGTTCCACCGAATCTCGCGTTCAGGAAATGGCAATGGTATAGCCGCGCAGATATTTCGTCATTGCGTGCGAATGAAATGAGCGTGGTAAACCATATAAAATAAAACTAAATAAGAGGAAATGAAGTGGATATCTTCAACTGCTGCCGCAGCCGTAATAGTCGGAATGCTCAAAAATAAATACTTAGTACCTACGTGCAGTTTGGGTACAAGTGAGAAACTTTTGTAGTGTCCTCTTATGAAAATAGGAGGACATTTTAAATGCCATCACCGGCAGCAATACAATCAAGATCTATTAAAGCAGGTACGTGTCCGCACGGGCTGCCATTGGGTGCTTGTCCGATTTGTAATGGTATGGCTGGCGGGAACTCCACGACCAAGCGTGATGTTCCGAGAAATGTCGGAGAGATGACTTATAATCAGTGTGCAGCAA
Organism: Muribaculaceae bacterium; assembly: GCA_023665935.1. Lineage (GTDB taxonomy): Bacteria > Cyanobacteriota > Vampirovibrionia > Gastranaerophilales > Gastranaerophilaceae > Zag111. The sequence continues at coordinate 7,652 of JAMPCZ010000040.1, forward strand.
TCGGAGCAATGCTGAAAGCTCAAAAACACGCGAAAGAACAGACCAAAATTGCTCAGCAAAATTATCTTCAGGCTCTTGCCGAGTTCTCGAAAAATATTGCAAACACACATCAAAAGCTAATGGATTTGGCTGCATTAATCACGAAAACGACACCTGCAATTATTGCAAAGCCTGTGAATTTTGTTCTGACTGTTTTGGTGGCTAAAGTTCTCCATTTTGTTCAAAGTGTTCCTAATATAATTCAATCTGTTGTTCAGAAGTTTGTTGATATTTATGACAAATTGGCGGCTGTGTACGGAGAATTTAAGGCTGCGGTTAAAGAGCGAATCCAAAAATTTATTACGGATACAAAAAAGAAGTTAAAATCAATATTTTTTGTTTTTGGTGCTGATGAAATGAATGATGAAGAAAAAAAGATTGATGAAGCAAAGCGGATATTTGATTTGAAAACTTTTGTACATAAATTGGCGCAAAAATTAAAGAATGAGGGTGAAAATGCACATTAATCCATTAAATGATGCCGAAAATATAAGGCAGCAGAGAAATTTAACAACATCGCAACGAAGAAATACTTTGACGATGAAAGAAGGTGTTGTGGTTAATAATTGTGTTAAGGATGGGCTTTATGATACAAAAAATACTTATCTGATTTCTGATAATACTGAGATGCCAAAGGAATTGTACACGGATTCAAAAATTATTGATAAAAAATTGCTGCCGCTTAGCGGGATTGCATTAGGAGTTATGTCTTCAATTGCTGTTGTTACGGGATTTGCCAGGCATAGTGCAAAGGTTGCAAAAAATCTTCCGCGTGAAAAATGGCTGCCTGCCGTGACAAGAAATGTACAATTAAGTAAAGAGCTTCATCAGCTTGTTTATCAGTATGTTCAAAACCCTAACAAAAAGACATTTATTGCCGGAGCCGGAGTTTTAACTCTTTCTGCTATGGCGTTTATGGGTAAATCGTTTTTGGACGGTTACAAAGATATTTGGGTGAAACGCAAGGAAGCAAATATTCAAAAGAATCTGCAAGAAAATCTTATTGCTGTCGAAACACAATCATTTTCCGGGAAAATGCAGATAATTCGCAGTATGCTCTCAAAATATACAAATGACTTTGAAAAATATTTAAAGCCCGATGGGGATAGGATTTTGCCAAATTTTGGCAAGAATAAATATGTTCAGCATTTCACTTCTGAATCTCAAACTACTCGTGACAAATCGGAAAAGAAACATTCAAATATCGGAAATGTAATGCTTGGAATCGGGACAGTCGGCGGTATTGTCGGGCTTGGACTGTTGTCGTTGAAGAATTTGGCAAAAAGCAAAGCGTATCTGAAAGAGGGTGTAGAAAATACAAAGGGTTTGATAAAAACAATTGTTGAAACTATGCCGGAAAAAGTTGATCAAGACAGAGCTGACGTACTTGAACATATGTTTATGTCGATTGATGACGGCGTTGAAGATTTGAGCGGGTTTATCAGAGAGCAGGTTAATGCTTTGAAGTGGGGGCAAGAAGAAAAAGATAAGTTTTTACAAAAAGTTTTAACTAAGTTAAAGACTTCAACAACTAAGGCAAATCCTAATTATGCAGGCGATGGAACACCAAGACCGGCGTTTAATTCTTTTGTGGAAGATTACAGAGCATTTTTCTATAACTGGCTTTTAGATACGGAAAATCCTCAGTTTAAGTATCTTTTTTACGGGATTACGGGTTTAAGTGCGGCAAGTTATGGCGGTAAGCTTGCAGGTGATGCAATAAAAGATGTTCAGGTGAAGAAAATTAACGCGCAGACAGAACTGGAACTGCAACAACGCCTTGTGTCTACTGAACTTCGCAATTTTAAATCCAAAAAAGATGCAGCAATCAGACCGCTTGTTGCTGAATTTTACAAACAGGTTGACAGTGGTGAACGTTCAAAAGATGAATTGAAAACGATGGCAGAAAATATCTTGTTTGAAATCAAGAATGGCCCGCCGTTTGTTTATTCGTAGCGGTAAATTTTTAAGGAAATATATATGATTCAGCCTATACAAAATCAAAAAGTTTATATATGTAATTCTTGTCAGCTTCCGACCAAGGAGCGTAACTACTGTGTTTTTGATAAAAATGAAGTAGATTATTTTGTAAAGCAAAAAGAAAATGCGCTGCCATATTTAACGGATATTTTAACTCACTCAAATAACGAGGGGCAAGTTACTGAAACATTGTATATAATGGATAGAATGCTTGATAACGGCACGAAGGGGATTGATAAATTATATCCTGTTTTTGCCAGATTTAACGATACTGATTCGGCTAATATTCAAACATTTTTAGCGGGAATTTATCGGAAAATTCAAGTTCCGGATGCATTTGGACCGTTGGTTAGTATGCTTATCAAAAACTCTATCCGTCCTACAAATCCTAATCAGCCGTTTGACCCTAACGAGGAAGTCGGCGGGGCTATTTTGAGTTATCTGTCTGTAAAGGGGTAAAGGGGTAAATATAAATTGTCATTGCGAGGAATGAAGTGACGAGGGGCAAATGGGTCTTCCCTCTCCTTATGGGAGAGGGTATTGTCTGTCATCCTGAATTTGTTTAAGAATCTTATAATATCGGCGGTATGCGTTTTTAAACCTAAGAATGTATTTGGAAAGGACATTTTGTACAGTGCGCTTTTGGATGGAGTATCAGATTGTCTTCCAAATCGTACATTTTTGCAACTCTTGTATCTAAAGGTGCTCCGCATTTTGGGCATTTTAACCCTCCTGCGCCGTTAAGTATAAGTTGTTTCAAGCTTTCTATGATTTCAGGTGACACGATATCGCTTGCAATATCTTTTTCAAGCTGTTTAATCTCGTGTGCTTCACACTTCAAAACTTTTGCGATAGCCTGTCTTATAGTTACGGGCAGGAACAGTTCTTTTCCTGCTTCAACTTCCTCTATAATTTCAACGGGAATATTTGCGGACATAGCCAAACCCTTTTGAGTCAGCCCTAATTCTTCTCGTTTATTTTGTATAAATCTTGCCAATGTTTTCATAACTTTATCATAGCATAAATGGTGAAAATTTATATATATTAAGAAATGTTAACAAAATATTTTTGGCTAAAATGCTTGATATACGTGCGTTTTGCTAATATGGCAAAATTTTAAGTGAAACAACTCATGCAATTTTTGGAAGTAGAAATTTTTTATAGAAGTACATAGGGGAAATAAGATAGAAAGTACGAGGAAAATTATGGCGATTTCAAGTGTTGGATTGGCAAACATGGGATATTGGGGTGTTCTGCCGATGGGTATTGCGAATTATGGCGGCGATACGCAGGTATATACAGTTCCTGATTATATGAATACCAATATCAATTTAGGGTTCAATTCTCAAGCAATGGCAAGTTTAAGTGCTCCTTTCTTGGGCACACCGTGTCAAATACCACAGGTGCAGTTTTCAGGGGATTTTGTTCAAAATATGACTGATGCTCTTTGGCAGCCTGTAATTAAAGATTTGGCACAAAGTAATGTAAATTCAATAGGTTCAACTATACAAGCAACAAAATCAAAGTTAAATTCATTGTTGCAAACTGAAGGCATATCCGATGAAGATAAAGAGAAAGTTAAAGCTTTATTAGACAGATTAGACGAGCAAGAAAAGAAACTGAAAGACTTACAAGAAGCGGAAAATTTAACTAATGATGAGGTTTATGATCGCTCAAAGGAAATTGAAAAAGCAATGCGAGATATCGCAGCAGAAACCGCACAGTTGAATATTACTCCGAAAAAAGCTAATGAGCCGCAAGGAGCTGAGGATAATGAGTCAGCAACCGCTGCACAGCAAGCTCAACAGTCACAAGCTTCTCAGCAACCACAACAAACACAACAGACTCAACAAACAGCGCAAACACAAGAAGGACAAGCTGCAGAGCAAACTGAACAAGAAGGATTCTTCGTGGCTCCTGAATATGCAGGACAAAGAGCAGAATTAGAAGCTCAAATGCAGCAAGCTATTGACCAGCAAACAGGCGGAGTAAGATCTGCAGAGTTTATGGCTCAAGAATTCAGAGATGCGGTAAATCATACCGGTTTCCTTGGTATTCCTGGAACCGATGACGAAAAATTCAATGCGGTATGTATGCAAATTAACAAAGATAACGTAATGGATTTGATGCTTGCGTACAACCAAAGTCAATCAACTGAAGACGGCGAATCATTTATGGAAGCATTTATGTATGATGCTGACCACGAGCAAAAAGCAGTATTTGGTAAGCAAATAGCAAATGCATTAAAAGAAAAAGCTATGGAACTTGGTTTATACGACCAATGTAAAGACGACTTTGCTAAAATATATAGCGAATTAGATGATATTTCTATAAATAATGATATTTATGAAAACTATGATAATATCATAGAAAAATTAGCAAATGCTACCGGTAATGCGCAATATGCAAAACCTGATAAAAAGTCAGGCTGGGAAGTTGCAGGAAATGTTCTGCTTTCACCTGTAAAATTTGTTACTGATACATTTACTGAAGGACCTTTAGATGCCATCAGCAATCTTTGTAGTACCATTGCAGATGGAGCCACCAGATTTGCGAACTGGTTATTCTAAAAAATAAATAATAATCCTCAATTATGAGCATTTAGATATAATATTAAATATCCTTAAAGGTTAGGTATGTAGTGTAGAAATCATATCCCCGCAGATTCTGCGGGGTTTTTCTTTTGGGTAGATTTGGACTTTTATAGAATGACTGGAGTAAATTTTCGTCATTCTGAGGGTGAAACCCGAAGAATCTCAAAATCATTCTTTAAAAATATGGGTAGCACGTTCCAGAATTCCCAAACAATAAGAAATCGTTATTCCGTAGTTTGTTATCGGAACATTTTTTTGTCCCGCAATAACTATTCTTGATAACACTTCACGCCTGTTTGTCATACAGGCTCCGCAGTGGATTACAAGCGAATATTCTGAAATGTCAGGGAAATCGTGTCCTGAAAAGTTTTCAATAATTAAATTTTTTCCGGTTTTTTTGCGTAAAAGGTTTGGAATTTTAACCCTGCCTATATCGTCTTCTATTGCGTGGTGCGTGCAGCTTTCCAGGATTAAGACCTTATCGCCGTCGTTTAATTTCTCTATAGCGTTTGCGCCTTCTACAAACGCTCTTAAATCACCTTTTAACCTCGCAAAAAGTATTGAAAAAGAAGTCAAAGCAACATTTTCAGGTACAATTTCAGAAACTGTTTTAAATGCTTGAGAATCTGTAACTACAAGTGCCGGTGGTGTTTTTAGGCTGTCTAATGCGTCTTGTAGCTCAGTTTCTTTAACAACAAGAGTTATGCAGTTATTGTCAAGTAAATCACGTAATGTTTGTACCTGCGGTAAGATAATTCTTCCTTTAGGAGCTTCTTTATCAATAGGTATAACCAGGATTACGGTACTTTTTTCTTCAATCAAATCTCCGACGATTTTTGGTGAATTCACAAACTCATCAGGTAAAAGTTCAACCAATGCTTGCTTAAATCTTGTTACAAGATTTGTGTCGGTTTTTGCTGATGTTAGAATAACATTTTTATATTCCATTTTTGTTTGTAAACATTGAATGTCGGTTTTATTTACAAGTATAATGAATGGGATATTAAGTTCCTCAAACTTTTCTATTAAACCTTTTTCGTATTCATCAATTCCGTTATAATCGCAGACAATTACTGCAACATCTGTCCGGTTAATGATTTTCATTGTTTTTTCAACGCGTTCTTTGCTTAGCGCGGTTTTATCATCAATGCCTGCTGTGTCTAAAAAAGTTACAGGTCCAATCGGTAAAAGCTCCATTGATTTTTCAACAACATCGGTTGTAGTACCTGCAATTTCTGAAACTATTGAAATATCTTGCCCTGTAATTTTATTTAGCAGCGAGGATTTTCCTACGTTGGTTTTACCGAAAATTCCTATATGTAAACGCATTGATTTTAAAGTTTTCACAATATCCTCCGAGTTTCTTAACCTAATATATCATAAAAAGACCGACCTTTTCGTGGTCGGTCTTTTAAAAGCTTTATCAGAATTAACCTCTGATACCTAATTTTTTAATCAATTCTCTGTATTCGTCAAGGTTTTGAGATTTGATGTAAGCAAGTAATCTTTTTCTTTTACCTACCATCATCAAAAGACCTCTTTTTGTAGCGAAATCTTTTTTGTTTGATTTCAAGTGTTCAGTTAGTTCGCTGATTTTTTGAGTCATCATTGCTACTTGAACTGCTGCAGAACCGGTATCTTTTTCGTTTTTACCGTATTCCTTAACGATTTCTTGTTTGTTTTTTAAGTTAATTGACATATTAGTTTCCTTTTTGCTTATGGAGCATATACCAAGCAGTTTCGTGACCACTATTTTATTTGCTCCTGTTGAGTGATTATTGGCGTAAGCACTCTACATCCTGATGATAATACGCTCAAAATCAAAAATCAAGTCCAAGCCGAGCAGAGGCATGAACGAAGTGAAAGACGAGCACGCATCGGCAAGACGATGAGTCTTGACGTAAGTGTGAGCGGTGCCGTTTAAAGCGAGGCGTAGGTGGGTAAATATAACGGAAGTATGGATTTTGGGAGATATGGACGGGGCATTATGCTACTAATTACTTTGCACTTTGATAGGCAGACGCGCTCCGCGGGGATGGTCCCACCGTGACTTTATGCTGTTTAATGCGAGGCGCAGGCGGCTAAATATAATGGAAGTATTTGATTGAGAGAGTCGGACTGGGCATTATGCTACTAATTACTTTGCACTTTGTCAGGCAAAACGTGTTCTGTGCAATGTCGGTACTTATGCCCTCTCCTAGGGAGAGGGGTAGGGTGAGGGTTTAGTCCGTCATTGCTAGCGAAGCAATCAGCTTTGAATTCATCAGCTGGATTCTTTCGGGCTTTGCCCTCAGAATGACGAATTTCATTATATGTCTAACAAAGTAGTCGTCATTGCGAGCGAAGCGAAGCAATCCAGGTCAAAGTTGGGCAAGTGCTAATTGGATTGCCACGTCCTCACTAACGTTTGTCTTCGCAATGACATTTACCTATTTTTATCTTGTTGAACTTTATCCGTGTTTGTTATAAATTAGGCATGTGTAATATATTATACGTAAAAGAAGGAGAACTCAAATGAGTGAAAGAAAATTAGTTGGAACAAACGAAATGTTCAAAAAAGCATTAGCCGGCGGATATGCTATCGGTGCTTACAATGTAAACAACATGGAAATTTTACAAGGTATTGCAGAAGCTGCTGAAGAAACTCAATCACCTATTATCTTACAAGTTTCAGCAGGCGCAAGAAAATATGCTAACCAAACTTACCTTATCAAATTAGTTGAAGCTGCTTTGGCTACAACTACAGTACCTATCGCTTTACACTTAGACCACGGTGCTGATTTTGAAATCTGTAAGGCTTGTATCGACGGCGGATTCTCTTCTGTTATGATTGACGGTTCAAGATTCCCATTCGAAGAAAACGTTGCTTTAACTAAAAAAGTTGTTGAATATGCTCACGAAAGAGGAGTTTCAGTTGAAGCTGAACTTGGTA
>JAMPCZ010000041.1 GCA_023665935.1 Muribaculaceae bacterium
TGCAGATTCTTTAAAAAATCTTTCTTCGCTCCAAGCGTGCAAATCTTTTGGCGTTTTCATCTTTTCTAAAGGTGCTTTGTAGGTTTTGGCAAAAACTTTTTCAAGACCAGTCAGCCTGCTTTTTTTTAGGTAGCCAAAAGATATGCCGGAGTTGTTTATGATCTGCAAAATTCAACCTCTTGATTTTTAGTATACTGCTATTTATAAATCGAAAAAAGATATTTTTTGCCATAGTAAATCTCCGACGACAGAATTTATATCGTCGGAGATTTAAATTTTACAGCCCGGCTGTGTTGTTATTTATTATAACTCTTTAAATATACCATTATTTTTAGTAATAGTAGTCTTGTTGCTATTTTTAAGTTTAGCTTGTTTTTGTGCCGGCAGTTGTTTTATTACTGTACGTGTTTTTGCCGGTGTTTTTATTTCAGTTGGAGCTTTAACTTGTTCTTTTTGGTGGACGTGGTTGTGGTGATCGTGTGGATCTCCAAGAGCCCATCTGAATCCGGCAGTTAGCGCAATACCTGTTCTGCCGCCGTTTCTTACCATAGCTTGACCGAATGCGGTGAATCTGTCTTTCATGTTCTTTTGAACACCTAATCCGTATTCTACGTATGGTTTTGAATGCATTTGAGGAAGTGTTACGCCGTTTGCCGTGCTGCCGGTTTCATTCATAAGGTTCCAAACCATTCCGACAGAGGCATATGGCTGCCATCCGTTTTTAGTATTGGCAATAAAGCGCATACTTGGATGGATTTGGATTGTGTGCATTGGATCGTTATTGATTTTCACGCCTGCAGCGTTTGTGTAATCAAATGTATTCACAAACGTATAGCTCATAAACATGATTGGCTGAACTATGTATTTACCTTGTTCAAATTCAAAGTTATATCCGGTTTTTGAGCCGATACCAGCCATAAGCATTGTAGAATCTTCTTTGCCATACATTGTGTGAGTTTCAGCCACGCCGGCTCCTGCACTTGCAGTGATTGCGGTCCAGAAGTTTCCTTTGTAGAAGGTTTCAGTCAAGCCGATTAAGCCGCCGTTCATTGTGGAGCTTACTCCGTTGTAATGGATTTGAGAACCGTTGTATCCGACGTAACCTGTGCTGACATTTGTCCAGCCGTGTTTTAGTCTGTGGAAGTCGCTGTCAAAACCGGCAAGTGAACCATAGTTAATGGTGTGAACTTTAGGTCCGTTTTGGAAATCTATTGTTTCAAATGTAGAGTATGGTCTGAACCAGCCTGCTTTGTTATTATGTTCAGTACATAGTGAACCTAAGTTGTGGTTATAATCTGTACTTAGCGCGTACTCGTTAGCTTTGATTGCAGACAATCTGTCCATAGCCGGTAATTGAGTAAACGCATCTGCGTGTTCAAATACGTAACGGAAGGCTTCGTTCATTGATGATTGTCCTGCAGCTTGAGTTGCAACAGGGCTTGCCAGGATAGCAGGGTTGTATGAATCTGCTGAATTTCCTCCGCTATTGCTGCCTCCGCCTGCGGCTCCGTGTCTTGAGAATACAAAGTAACCCATATCATCGCGGTTATCATAACGGATATCGTATTTGTAGATTGGTGCGTATGCTGTGGTTATTTGTGTTTCTTTTGATAATTCTGATGAGCCGGTGTATTTGACGTTATCTTTGAATCCTTTGTAAGCAAACGGTATTTCTACTGATGCTGCTAAGGTATCTGATAACAGATTAATGCCTGCGACATTCAAGTTTGCATCTTTTACGATTGTTGTATTAGATGGAAGTTTATCCATTGTTTGAGCTTGTAAATCTGCATCAGCCCACATATTAAATGTTCCGTTGATTGTGAATGATTTTGCGCTTAGGTCTGATACTTGTCTGTCAGCAGTCATATTTAACAGTCCGCTGTTAATTAGGACATTACTTGTCGCAAGCGAATTTGTATTATAGACATCCATACGTATTGTATCAATGTTAACGTTTGCGTTTTTGATATTGCTGCGAAGGTCAAAGATATGGTCTTTATCCCCGGTGATATTTACTTTGTAGCCTTCAATACCGATGATATCACCGTCAACTGCTGCGTTATTCAATGTTACTGCTGCGCTGCTGTCGGCTGCTGTAATCAGGACGTTATTTGCACCGTTAGAGATTCTTGTGTTGTTAACATTTAATTTAGAATCTTTGATAAGTTCAAAACCTTGATATCCTTTCAAATTGATTTTAGACAATTTTGTTGAATCTTTTACACCGTTGATAGACAGTGTATTTTGAACCGTACCGACATCGGTTTTTGATTCGTATTCATTGTCGGCAGTCTTGAAGTTGAAGTTCTTAATTAATCCGTTTGTTTCTTGCGTGCCGTTTTCTTTGCCTGTAAAAACTGCGATTTCATGAAGCGTATCAAGTCTGTCTGTAGATTGGATTTCACCCCAAACAGGAGCATCCATTTTCAGTTGAATACTATCGTTGGTTGTATTTGTTGTTGCTTCTTTGATAGAACCTTGCAATACTCCTTCTTGGTGAAGGTCGTGGAAGATTTCATCAAAATCAACATTGTTTTTCAAATCATCCCAATCCTTTGTGGTAGTACCGAAATCATAGATTTTATTTTTGATTTCATCGGATAATTTGATTTGGATATTGTTGTTGCCTTTTGTATTAAGGATTTGTGCGATAAATTCAGTCGGTAATTCTCCGTTGAGATACTTGATATCATCAATGTAGACTTTACCTGAAGAGTTTTTATCTGAGATATTAAATTTGTCGGCAGTTTGACTAGTCAAGTCAATATCAATACTATATCTGCCGTTTTCGGAAGATGTTAATTTTGTAATATCATATGTATTGATTGCCTTGTCCTGAACATCCAGTCTTCCGCCGTTAACGGTTAATGTATCACTGTTATCGGCGAATGTATCGGTATTGATTCTCAGTGTTCCGCCGTTTAGTGTGGTGTCACTGTCTGTAATTCTTCCGTTTAGTATTGTTATATCTTTGTCATTTCCGTTAATATTGACAGCGGTGTCTTTACCGGTAATATTACCGTTGATGATATTATTTTTGATATTAACGGTTGAACCTGATTCAATAGCTGAAATTAGGTTATTATCTTTGCCTTGTTTAATTTCGGTATTGTATAGATTTAATATAGTACCGCTTTCAAGTTCAAAACCTGATTTGTCGTTCAGATTGATTGTAGAACGTTGTTCACCGTCAGACACGCCGTTGATTGTAAGTGTGTTTTTAACAACTCCGACATTATCTTTTGAAGTATATTCGTTAGTTGCGGTCTTGAAGTTGAAGTTTTTGTTTTGTCCTTGTGCATTTTCTTCACCTTTGCCCGTAAATTCAGCAATTTCGTGAAGTGTATCTGTGCGTTTGTCGGATTTAACTTCGCCCCATTGGGTTTCAGTAACTTTTAACGCGATACTATCATTTGTTGTAACTGTTGTATCTTCTGTAATTTTACCCTTAATGGTTCCTTCTTGGTGGTAATCGTTGAAGAATTCGTCAAAGTTGATACTATCAACAAGGTCATCCCAGTTCTTTTCTGTTGTACCTAAATCGTAGGTTTCTTTTTTGATTTCATCAGAAAGCTTGATTTGAATGTCATTGTTTCCTTTTGTATCAAGAACTTGAGCGATAAATTCTTTAGGGTCGCCGCCGTTCAGGTAGTTGATATCGTCGATATAAACCGTACCTGATGAAGTTTTATCGGTTAAGTTAAATTTATCGGCAGTTTCTGTATTCAGGTCAACATCAATACTGTATTTTGCATCTTCTGATGATGTAAGTTTTGTGATGTCATAAGTGTTGACATTTTTGTCTTTAACATCAATTCTGCCGCCATTTACAGTAAATGTATCATCTTTATCTGCAAATGTATCGGTGTTGAATTTCAGAGTTCCGCCGTTTAATACTGTATCACTGTTTGATATTGTGCCGTTAAGGACAGTAGTATCGGATTCGTCACCCGTAATATTGATTTTTGTATCGTAACCGTTGATGTTACCGTTCAGGTTACTGTTTTCAATATTGATTTTTGCACCGGTTTGAGTGGCAACAATTATGTTATTATTGCTTCCGTTGTCAATTTCAACATCGTTTAAGTTCAATGTTGAATCTGTTTCCAGTGCAAATCCTGATTTTTCGTTCAGGTTAACTGTGGATTTATTTCCGGTTTCATCTGAAACACCGTTTACTGTTAATGTATTTTTAACCGTGCCGACATCAACCGTTGAGTTGTATTCATCGCTTGCGGTTTTAAAGTTGAAGTTTTTGTCTTGTCCTTGTGCGTTTTCTTCACTTTTGCCTTCAAATATTGCAAGTTCGTGAAGTGTGTCAACGCGTTCTGTAGATTGAACTTCGCCCCACTCGGTTCCTGTTACTTTAAGCGCAATACTGTCATTTGTTGTTTTGTTGGTTGCTTCTGTAATTGCACCCTTAATGATTCCATCCTGGTGAATATCGTGGAATTTTTCATCAAAGTATATGCTGTCTTTTAAGTCGTTTGAATTTCGTTCGGTTGTACCTAAATCGTAAGTTTGGCTCTTAATTTCATCCGATAATTTGATTTGGATATTGTCGTTACCCTTTGTATCAAGAACTTGAGCGATAAATTCTTTTGGGTCGCCACCATTTAGGTAGTTAATATCGTCGATATAAACAGTACCAGATGATGTTGTATCTGTTAAGTTGAATTTATCAGCGGTTTCAGTTTCAAGGTCAACGTCTATACTGTATTTGCCGTTATCTGAAGATGTTAATTTTTGAATATCATAAGTATTAACACTGCTGTCTTTAACATCAACTCTACCGTTATTTACGGTTAATGTGTCATCTTTGTCAGCAAAAGTATCAGTGTTAAATTTCAGTGTTCCGCCGTTTAATGTGGTGTCACTGCTTGTAATTGTTCCGTTCAAGGTTGTAGTATCAGATTCATCTCCGGTAATATTGATTATTGTATCAAAACCTTCAATGTTACCGTTGAGAGTGTTATTTTTAATATTAACGGTTGAACCTGACTCAATAGCTGAAATTAGTGTATTATCTTTTCCTTGTCCGATTTCAACATCTTTCAGATTTAATACGGTTTCCGCTTCAAGTTCAAATCCTGCTTTTCCGCTTAGGTTAATTTTAGAGCGGTTTTCGCCATCAGTTACACCGTTGACGGTAAGAGCGTTTTTAACGACTCCGACATCGGCTTTTGATGCGTAAGTATTGTCGGCAGATTTGAAGTTGAATGATTTGTCTTGTCCGTCATCGCCGCCTTCTTTTCCTGCAAATGCTGCAATTTCGTGCAATGTGTCTAATCTGTCCTGACTGTCGATTTCATCGCGCCAAATCGGGTCATTTTTAACTAATTCGATACTATCGTTTATTGTATCTGTAGTTGCTTCTTTAATAGAGCCTTTTATGTCACCGATTTGAGTGAAATCGTGGAAAGATTCGTCGAAATTAACGTTGTTGGCTAAATCATCCCAGGTCTTTTGGGTTGTTCCGAAATCGTAGACTTTGTTTTTAATTTCGTCGGATAATTTGATTTGGATATCGTCGTTTCCGTTAGTATCTAAAATCTGAGCCTTAAATTCTTCCGGAAGTTCTCCGTTGATATAATTGATGGTATCAATATATACTGTACCTGAAGATGTTTTATCAGTTATTTCAAATTTATCAGCGGTTTTGGTTTCAAGGTCAACATCAACACTGTATCTGCCTTCTTCGGATGAAGTCAGTTTGTTAATTCCGTAAGTGTCGACTTTGTCGTCTTGAACGTCAACTCTGCCTTTATTTATTGTTAACGTATCATCTTCATCGGCGAATGTTGCAGGATTAAATTGTAATGTTCCGCCGTCTAACGTTGTATCGCTATTAGTGATTTCTCCGTTCAAGATTGTAGTATCGTTTTCGTCGCCTGAAATGTTAATTGCGGTATCTGTACCGTCAATATCACCGTTGATTGTGCCGTTGGTAATATTTACAATAGCATCAGGGTTTGTTGCCACGATAATTTTATCATCTTTAGCTCCGCCGATTTCGACATCTGTTATATTCAATACTGTATCGTTGGTTAATTCAAATCCTGTGTGGTCATTTATATCAATTTCGGATTTATCTTCACCGTCAGATACACCGTTGATATTTAATGTTCCGTCTGTCGCTTCACCTAAATCTTCAAGAACTGTGTATTTATCCTGAGCGGTTTCAAAGTTGAATTCCTTATCTTCATCGGTATTGTATTGAGCCAATTCTTTCAATGTGTCAACACGTTCAAATTCTCCCGGTTCGTCCCATTCAATTCCGGAGAAAGATAATTTGATACCATCATTAGTTGTTTTGATTGTAGTTTCTGCTAATGTTGCGTATACTGTACCGGTTTTACCTGTATCGTGGAATTTTTCATTAAATGAAACAACTGCACGCAGGTCGTTGTCCATATCGCTGATTGTTCCGATAGCGACTCTGTCAGCCTTAAGAGCTTCGTTTAATGCGATTTGGATAGCGTCGGTTCCGTGTGTTTCAAGAACTTGGACTTCAAAAGATTCCCCTTCTTGAAGTATTTGTGAGTTCAAGAAGTTAACTGTTTCAATATATACCAAGCCTTTTGAGTCGTTTCCGACATCGAATAAATCAGAAGTTTTGTTTGCTAAATCAATGTCGATATCAAAAGTACCTTCATTGAGCATTGTACCGATTTTGTAGTTGTAGACAGATTTATCTGATGTAGAAATTTTGCCGTCGTTAAGGTTCAATGTTCCAACTATTCCGGCACCTGAAGCAAGTGTTAGAGATTCGTTAACATTTGTTGTTCCATTTCCGGTTATTGTATTTTTCAATGTTCCGGTAAGGTTAGTGATTGCGTTGTTGTTAATTGTTCCGCCAATGTTGTCGGCAGAAGTTGTAAATTCACCGCTTTGGACGTCGACATTTTGGTCAATTGTTGCGTTGTTAATAACTTCACCGACAATATCTGTTGTACCGGAACCGTTGATATTTTGTTCTAATGTTCCGCCGGTGAATATCAAATGACCGTCATTTAGCGTTGCTGTAGTAATGCTGTTTGTTGCCATTTTAGCAATACCGTCAGTGCCGACAGTCAAATCGCAGAGAATTAAGCTGTCTGTTTCCAATAATAAGTAACCGTTGTTAACATTTACGGAATCTTGTGTAAATGATAGACCTTCGGCAAGTGTTACATTTGCGCCGCCGTTAATGTTGGTTACGCCAGTTCCGCTGATGCCGCTGAACAGAAGAATGTTTCCGCCTGTCATATTAACGGTACCTGCGTTTTTGACAGCGTTAGTACTTGTTGTGTCTGAGATTGTGACGTTGTCAAGATTCAGGACTGCTGCACTGTTTGTAATGTTAAATAATGAACCGTCTTTATAGCCTGCGTTTGCGAATTTGATATTTGAAGCACTCATTTCGGTTTCTTTTGATAATTTGAAACCTTGATGTTCGCCCATATCAATAATTGACAGGTTTTCACCATCGGCAGTGCCTTCTAAAGACATTTTACCTGCGGTTACATCGCCGATATCAGTACTTAGCGAATAAGTGTCGACGGATTCCGTGTAGAATCTTCTGTCCTGATTTGTATCAAGAATACTCATCAACATCAGAGTATCGCCAAGATCAGTGTGAACATTGGTTAAGTTTTTACGTAATTCATATAAATGTAAACTGTCGTTGGTAGTTATTGTTGTGGCAAGTTTCAATTTGCCGTATACATCATAATCGCCTTCTTCAACAGCCCATTTTGTTTTCCAATCAGCTACAGGAACAACAGAATCTTGTCTTATGATTTCGTGGACTGTACCGAGTTTGTATTCTTTTTCCAATTGAGCTTGGACGGTTTCACTGATAGCAAGCTGCAGTGAATCGTTACTTGTGTGAAGAATTTGGATTGTGTAATCTTCGCCTATATCGACGTTAGAGAGTCTGTCGTTAACGATATCGAATTTTTCAAACACGATACGCCCTGAACCTTCGGCAGTAATGCTGTCGGCTTGACGGGTTTCAAGGTCTAAATCCAAACCGAATTTTGACAGGTTGGATGAGCTGATGTTACTGAATTTGTAGTTTGAAATTTCGTCATCGTTAAGATGGACATAAGCGTTCTCTTTTACAACCAATGACGCAGAATCATCTGCGAAGGTGTTTTCAGAGATTACCAAACCTCCGTTGTTAAGGTTAACGTTGGCATTGGTGATGGAACCAACGATAGTTGTCGTATCGGTTCCGTCGATTGTCATGTTGTATTTTTCGCTGCCAAGGATGTTGCCGTTGATATAAGCGTTGTTCAATGTCAGATTAGCACTTGAAGAATCAACGCTGATAAGGTTTCTGTTACCGGTTAACCTTGCGTTGTTGATTGTCAGGTTTGTATTATCTCCGATTTGGAAGGCGTCGTGGTTTTTGAAGTTAATTGTTGAGTGGTTGTCGTTTTCGCCCAATGTACCGTTGATAACCAGGTTTCCTTGAGCGGTTTTGTCAAGGTTAACGGATTCGTTGTAGACATCTTTAGCGTTAGAAGAATTAAAGTTTCTTGTTGACAACTCTGAGTTGTTAACAAGGTATAATGTGTCACCCATAGAGTCGACTATAGTTGTTTCATCATCCCAGTCGGCTTTGATGTCGATAACTATACTGTCGTTAGTGGATTGTGTGCGTGCAAGTTCTAAATCTCCGTATGCAGAACCGGTGTATAGCCTGTTGAAGTATTCGTGACCAAAATCGGTGTCGATTTTGATTTCGTCAGGTAATACTGCGGAGTATTCGTCAAATACGTAGTGCTTGATGCTTTCATCGAGTGTGAGTGCCAGTGGCATGCTTGTATCTTGATTTTTCAGAACTTGAACTTTGAACTTTCCGTTTTCCGGGATTCCGTTTATAAAGTTGATATCTGAAACATTGATGGTCTGATTCCACGCCAATCCAATATCGATTTGGTCAGAAATTTTATTGTTTAAATCAATATCAATTGACAGATTACCCGTATTTGGGACCTGTAAGTTGTAGATGTTATATGTTTCAGTTTTGCCGTTGTTAAGTGCGAGGGTTCCGCCATTGATTATTACTCTTGACTTGTGATCGGCAAACGTATCAGGAGCGATGTGTAAATCTCCTGAATTTAATTTTGCAATAGTACCACCTACGGCACCGTTTAATGTATTTTCTCTGCCGCTGAAGTTTAACTGCAAGTAATCTGCATCGCGACTATAGCTATTTTTTGTGTTTACAATATTTCCGTCAATGATGGAATTTGACAGATTTATTGTTTTCAAAACTTTGCTTTGATATGAGGTATTAGGGTCATAACCACCGGACATTGTTATTACATCATCTGTTCCGGTAATATGAACGTCAGAGATATTCAATGTAATATTATCTGTGTCGTTAGGGTTTTTGAATAATGAATGACCGTTGGCATCTATGGTTGATGTAATAGTGTCACCTTCAAGACCTTTGATGTTGATGGTTCCTTTGTACATTTGGTCAAGGTCTTGGGTTAGAGTATAAGTATCACCGTTGTTGAATACGAAGTTGCGCACTTGGTTTTTGTCTGATACAGTGATAAGATTCAAAGCACTAAGTTCTTCATCAATACATTGTGATATTTGGTTATTATACCCATAAGTCGAAGAGTTCCAGGTGTAAGAACTTGCAACGGCATAGCCTGCTTCTTGGTGGAATTTGTCGGTGTTGTAGACGGTATCGCCTATAGTATCTCGGACATCGACAACGGCATCTTTCAGCACCAGTTGAGTGCTTGTTTCTCTATTTTTAGTAAGTACTTCAACTTTTTTATAGCTGTCTGTGTTACTCATAACGTTCAAGTTATCAATATACATAGTACCGGTACCTGAGCGGACAGTGAATGTGTCAGCTTTGTTGTTAGCAAAATCAACATCAATTGACCATTTTACAGATTCTTCAGAGCTGATGCCGTTTAGTGCATAATTTTGGGTTTTTGAGTTTGCCGTGGTTATATTCACATCCCCGGTTGCGTTTATAATACCTTGTGTTATCGTATCAAACAGTTTGATCGTACCGGTTGAATTGCCTGTGAGGTTCAAATTGGCTTGGTTCCCCATATAAATCTTGTCATTCATCAGGATTGTGCCGTGGTCTTCGGCTTTAAGGGTTAAGCTGTTACTGCTGTATATTGCATAATTATTACTGTCTGTCAATTCTGAGCCTGAGTAATTTCCGGTGAATTCAGTTAGACCTTCTGTGATATTACCATCTTCATCCACGGAACCTCTTGCTGCGATTGTCATTGTACCACTATTATAAATCGCTCCACCGTAGCTGTTGCCGGAGCGGGTTACGAGATTATTTATGAATCTTGAATTGAGGATTTCTGAAATCGTACCGCTATTATAAATCGCTCCGCCGAAAGAGCTGCTGGAGTTGTTTTCAAAGGTTGTATTGGCGATTTCGGAAATTGTGTCATCATTATAAATCGCTCCGCCGAAAGAGCTGCTGGAGTTGTTTTCAAAGGTTGTCCCGGTGATGTTGGTGATTGTCCCACTGCTGTTATAAATCGCCCCGCCGGAAGTGCTGGCAGAGTTGTTATCAAAGTTAGAGCCGGTGATGTTGCTAATCGTCTTGGTGTTATAAACCGCCCCGCCGTAAGATGCAGTGTTGTTTTCAAACGTAGAGCCGGCGATGTTGCTGATTGTCCCGCTGTTACGAATCGCCCCGCCACCAGAAGATGAAGAGTTGTTTTCAAAATTTGAGCCGGTGATGTTGTCAATCGTGCTGGTGTTATATATCGTTCCGCTGGAATCTGCAGTATTGTTTTCAAAGGTTGAGCTAGTGATATTGCTAATGGTGCCATTATTATAAATTGCCCCGCCGTTGTACGAAAAGTTGCTTATAAAACTTGAGCTGGTGATATTGCTAATGGTGCCATTATTATAAATTGCCCCGCCGTTGTACGAAAAGTTGCTTATAAAACTTGAGCTGGTGATATTGCTAATGATTCCGCTGCTATGGATCGCACTACCTCCAATCTTGGGTCCATTTGTATAGATTGTAGTATTTCCTTTAAAAGTACTATTTAATATCTGATGAACAATGGTGTTTGTTGAATTAAGATACAATGCTCCGCCGTTATCGGTACTAGTATTATTAATCGCGGAGTTTACGATACCGCCTTGGATAGTTCCGTCTTCAAGCAGTTCTCCGAATGTGTCATAATAAGCGGAGATTACTCTGCCATTACCATTTCTGAACTCTACATTATAGATGTTCATCACGTTTTTGTTGTTTGAATTGGACATATCAAACCCGCTATGACCATCCAGGTCAATCACTGAGCGTTTGATTACAGTGTTGCCGTCGGCATCGGTTGTGGTGGTTGAGACCCCGTTGATGTTTAGGATTGCACCATCACCGGCTTTGTATGAGGTTGTTCCAACATCACTTACTGATGTGTAAACATCATCCGCGGTTTTGAAGTTGAAATTACGCACTTTTTCTGTTGAATACGCGTTCCAATCAGCAAGTAAATCCAAGCGGGTTTCGTAATCGTTTGAGTGATAGTCCCCATAGGTTACCTGAACCCCATCGTGGTTGTTGTCTTTTGTCCACAATGTGATATCCGCATCAACCGTACCTGATGTGTGGTGAGTTACGTATTTATCATCAAAATATCTGTTTTCAGGGTCATCTTGATAGATATTTGAACCCAACTGGTCGCGCCAAGAATCATAAATATCGATATCTTTGTGCATAGTTTCGCCCAGTGTCAAATATGACGGGCTGCCTTTTAGGATTTGGTAGGTGTGGACAGAGTTTGCAAAACTTGGAGTTTTGTATGTACCAAAAACGATATCCTGAATATCAAACACCGCATCAGAAGTCGCGCCAAGTGTGAAATTGTCGCTTGCATTGTCGCCGCCTGCTGCGTTTACGTTGAAAATCAAGCCGCCGTTGTTTGTAGTATGCCCAAATGTGTAGCTTGCGATTGACTCAGATATTAAAGTTCCTTCGTTTAAGTCAAATGTACCCGGGAAGCCAGCGTTTGACGTACTTACAGTCAAAGTATCATCAATATAGGTTGTACCTGTGCCGTCATATTTACGGTTCAAGACGCCTGACAGATAGATTTCACCGTCGTTGGTTACAGTTCCTCTCAAGTTGCTTGCGGAAGCGGTGAATTTAGCTCCGTCTTCCACTACAACCGCAGAAGATATTGTTTTACCTGTGCCGTTTGTTTCATGGTGCTGAACCTCGTTGCTTGATAGGATTGTGACAGTGCCACCTGAAACCTTATCATTCCAGGTCCCTGATTTTAGTATAAGCTCTGCATCACTTGCTAAAGATGCACTTGCGTCCAGGTTATCAGCTGAAATAGTTAAACTTGACTTGTTTTTCAGTTGTAAGAAATAGTTACTTGTATCAGTGCATGAGATTATAGCATTAGAAATGATATCAACGCCTTCGTCGATGTATAGATATTTGCTGTAGAATGAACCTTTACCTGTAATTTGGTGATTGATGGTACCGCCGGTTAGAGTTAAACTAGCATTGCCTTCCCCTGTATGATAATTACTAGTAGAAATGGTTATGTCGCCTCCCAGTAGGTCAGCATTCGACCACAAATGTGTAGCTCCTAATATATTTAAGTCTGTATCGATTTTTGCTTGGTTGTCTAGATAAAGGTTCCAAGAGTGGCCTTCAAATTCCGTAAGGCCTGAGCCTGTTATGTTATGTGCCCAAGTTCCATGTGCTGTAGAACTTGTTTTGTTAGTTTCATAATATATAAATAAATTCAATGTCCCATCATTTTTGATGTTAGTGAAGTTTTTATCCCAGGTTGCTTTAAGAGTTCCACCTTCAAGGATCTCTAAATCCTGGTTGAAATCTGTATAATAAGCCTCTGTGCGACCTGAAACCTGTGTTTTACCTTTTCCATTGATTGCTGTGACCTTGTTTTCGCGTATTGCGTTACCTGTCAAATCTAATACCGAATCGTTGATGAAGTTTTTTATAGTACCCAGTGCGCCGCCTGAGGTATGTAATGTTGCGCCCTCTTTAATATGCATGGTGTCTTGGGATATTGAATAGGTATTTTCGAAAGTGACGTCGCCCAAGATATTTGTTATGCCGGTTCCTGACAATGTAGCGTTATCTAGGTCTCCATCTGTTAAATTCAATGTTCCGTTATTTGTTGAAGCAGAACTCCAGCTTAGGTTATCTGCTTTAGTTGTCAGAGATGCTCCATCTTTGATATCCAAACCGTAGGTGGCTAATTTGCCGCTATCACCAACCGTTACATCTCCGGTTATTACGGTATCAAGGTAGTAGTTCTTTCCTGATTCATAAAGCCTTCCCGCTGTGCTTTGAGTAAGAGTTCCACCTGTTAGGGTTAATATGCTGTGAGTTGTGCTGGAAATGTAATCGTATGGACGGTCAAGTGTTAGCCGAGTTTTTAAGTGGTCAGCATTAGTTGTTAGATTAGCGCCGTTTTGTAGTTCTATATTTCCTGTTGTTATATCAGCATTTAACGTTGTATCTCCATTAATGTATACTTTTCCTGAGCCTGAAATTGCAGAGTTTAGTGTGCCACCTTTTAAATGGAGTCCAGAGTCTATATAATTGCTTGTAACATTAATGTTTCCTTGCAAATCATCAGCAAAGATTTTTAACGCGGTATCGTCTCCTTTTATATTTATCGTATCCTGAATTATAGATGTACCTTGGGCAAAATCCCAGTACCATGAAATGTTTGTTGTTCCGTTACCTTTGATTCCGCCGCCGGTGAAGGTTTGAGGGTTTGAGCTGTATCCAAGGTTTAACGTTCCATCATTCACAATCGCAGCAGAGCTGTCGTTGCCGTTCACATTGACGTAGTTTAGTGTTCCGGTTCCACCCAGTTCAATCTTCATCAAAGATCCATCAACATCCGCCAGATTATTGATGGTTAAATATTTAAGATTTACAGTTGCACCATCACCAATCTCAAACAGTGTGTGACCATCTGCGTCAAGAACATTTGGTGTGCTGCTTGAATATCCGTTAACATTAAACGTACCGTATGTTTTGCCAAGGTTTGCCCCGACGGTGTAAGTGTCTGATGAATTATTTGCGCTGAAGGTTCTGCTTGCGAATTTGTCGCTTTGGTTCATCAACATCATTGTGTCGCCGCCCGGTACAACACCCAAATCCTCAGTAGATGTGTTGATATAATACTCTAAGCTATCTGCACTTTCACGACCTGACCCGCTGATTGCCGTGCGGATACCTTCCTCAATAGTATCTTTATAAAGGTGCGCGCCAAATGTTGTGCCCCATTTAGCTGTCTGAGTCAACTCGTCGCTTTCGCCGCGGTCGTTAACCGTAATTTTGTGGAACTTGTTTATTAAATCCTCGGTCAGCCCAATAGAAATCGTATCAGGTCCTGTCAAAATCTGAATAGTTTGAGCTGTTGTCGGTGCGCCTCCAACAAGGTTCAAATCGTTAATCAAAATCGTTCCGCGTGATTCTGAGCCTAAGGTAAACTTATCTGCTGATTTGTTCAAGAAGTTCACGTCAATTGAATACTTCGCACTATCTAAACTTGCCAAGCTTAAGAAATTGTAGTTCAGGTAATTTCCGTCAGACAAGTCGATATTCGTGCTGTTTGCACGGATATTAGCGTTCGTAATAGAGTTATAAAGCCCGATTGTACCTGTTGAATCACCGCTCAATACTACATTATAGCCGCTTGAACCGTCAATCTTGTCGTTCAAGATAATCGTACCGCCGTCGGTTGCACTGAATGTAACCGTAGCATTAGAATTATCAACGTAAATTGCCTGATTGTCACGTTTAGAGCCGTTTAAAGTGTAATTTCCGCTGAATTCGGTCGTTTTGTCGTCATTTGCCGCAATTGACATATCAGACACGGTATAAATCGCGCCGCCTTTTGCGTTTGCACCAACTACGTAGTTATCCTTAAATATAGAGTTTTCAATCTCAAGTTTGCCGGCGTTATATATCGCACCACCAAAAGCTGTTGAACCTGTTTTTAATCTGTTGCCTTCAAATATTGTTTCGGTGATTGTTAAACCGTTGC
Source organism: Muribaculaceae bacterium (assembly GCA_023665935.1). GTDB lineage: Bacteria > Cyanobacteriota > Vampirovibrionia > Gastranaerophilales > Gastranaerophilaceae > Zag111. The sequence goes on from JAMPCZ010000041.1 coordinate 15,051, forward strand.
TGCTCGTTGTTCCGGCGTTATAAATT
>JAMPCZ010000042.1 GCA_023665935.1 Muribaculaceae bacterium
AGGTTTTGATGTTCTGCAAACCAGCAATTCAGGTTGAATCCCGTAGCTTCTCAATACGTTTACGCTGTGTTGGGACGGTTTTGTCTTTAATTCTCCTGATGTCGGAAGATATGGCAGCAGCGTACAGTGTACGGAAATTGCATTTCCGATACCGATTTCTGATTTGAATTGCCTGATTGCTTCAATAAACGGCAAACTCTCGATGTCACCTATGGTTCCGCCGATTTCAATAATGTGAAAATCCGGTTTGAACTGTTTTGTTGCTGCAACGATTTTTGACTTAATTTCATTTGTAACGTGCGGAATAACCTGGACTGTTGCACCCAAATAATCTCCGCGCCGCTCTTTGTTGATAACTTCCTGATAAATTCTGCCGGAGGTTACGTTGTTTACCTGTCCGAAGCTTGTATCCGTAAATCTTTCATAGTGACCCAAATCAAGGTCTGTTTCAGCACCGTCATCGGTCACAAAAACTTCACCGTGCTGGAACGGACTCATTGTCCCCGGGTCAATATTAATATAAGGGTCAAATTTTTGGATAATTACAGAATAATCTCTTGATCTGAATAAACGACCAAGGGATGCTGCAATAATCCCTTTCCCAAGAGAGCTTACAACACCGCCTGTTACAAATATATATTTCGTCATAAATTTTTCTTTCGTTCTTTGCTAATCTTACACACGTATTACCTGACAGGTAAAATTTTATCGGTAAATATTTACCCCTAATTGATTTTCGGAACCTTAAAAAATCCGTTTTCTTCATCAGGAGCATTAGACATTAAAGCTTCTTTTGAAATTTCCTGATTTGGTTCGTCTTCCCTGGTAACGTTAACAAAATCAATAACCTGGGTCATAGGTTTTACGTTTGAGGTGTCAACTTCGTTCATTTGGTCAACGTATTTCAATACATCGCCAAGTTGTTTTGTATATAATTCTTTTTCTTCTTCTGAAAGTTCTAATCTTGCAAGTTTTGCAACGTGTTCAACATCTTTTACTGTAATCATCAGTTTAGCTCCTTAAAAATATAACCATAAAAAAATGATAGCATGAAAATGTGTCATGAGGATATTTATTAAAGAAAATTTAAAATTTAGCCAAAGTTTTACACTTGTGCTATATTATTGCATGTTAACTGGAGAAGGTATGACCGAAGTAAAGATTTCAGAGCTTGAAAAATTGGAGGAACTTATTTCAGCCTATAGGAGAGAAGCTGATAATAAGCGCAAGCATATTATATATATAAATCTTGTGCAGGAAACAATGAAACTTGTCAAAAAGATTGTGCTGGCTTTTTATCCGCTGCCGTCTACAGTATCAAAAGAAGATTTAATCCAGGTTGGGGCGTTGGGTGTTTTGCGCGCTATTGAGTCCTATAAAATTGAAGAAAAAGGGAGCTTCAAGACCTACGTAAGTAAAGTTATTAAAGGCAAGATTTTCCATTATCTGCGTGATAAGGCTAATCTTGTAAAAACTCCGAGAGAAACTTTGGCGAATATGTCAAAGGTTAAATCGGCGATTGATGAACTATCTGAAAATAATACAAGAATTCCGTCAGTAGAGGAAGTTGCAAGGTATGTGAATTTGCCGAGTGATAAGGTTGAGGAAATCATGAATATTGAACTTGTGAAAAATATGGTTTCTCTTGATCAAAATATCTATACCGCAGAAGGCGGGGAAACTTTATTAGACAGAATTCAATCTACTGAAACAGAAAGTTTTGAAGATACTTATGCAAATAAAAAAATTATAGAATTTGCGATTTCAAAACTTCCGCCATCTGATAGAACCGCGATTTGTTTGTATTATATCGAAGGTGAGTCAAGAAAAGATATTGCGAAAGTCCTGAATGTATCAGCCACCCAGGTTTCAAGGATATTAAAAAGAGCGTTAAATCGTTTGTATATAATTATACAGCGGGAAATGAACGGAAATACCGAAAAGAGTTTATAAAGGAGGATGAGATGTCGTTATCTTTGGTTATTTTAGGATTTATATTTATTGTCGGACTGTGTATCGGCAGTTTTTTAAATGTTGTTATCTTAAGAACTGTTAGTGAGGAGTCTATCGTTTTTCCGGCTTCAAAATGTCCAAAATGCCAAAATCCGCTAAAGTGGTATCATAATATTCCGGTTTTATCTTATCTGTTTTTGAAAGGCAAGTGTGCTTTTTGTAAGGAACATATAAGTATCCAATATCCGATAGTTGAACTTTTGACAGGTATCCTTTTTGTTGCATTGTTTTTGAAAATATGTAATCCGTTCGATTTTGAATTCGGGCTGTCATTTTTGAATCCTGTAAGTCTTAGTCAAATTATTGTTTACGTATTTTTGCTTATTGTATCAGGTTTATTTATTGCAATTGCGGGAACTGATATCTTGGAAAAGAAGGTTGCGGATGCTCATGTTATTCCGCTGATTGTTTTAGGGGTTTTGTATAGTGTAGTTTATTCGGCTGTATCATTTATTGCTTATACAAAAGAATACGGTTTTCCTGCTTTTAGCTGGGATTTTATAACCTCTTGTCCTGTTGTCTATTCTCTTGCTGCCGCAATTCTAGGGTTCCTGATAATGGAAGCGGTATCGCGTCTTGGTTTGGTAACTGTCGGTGCGCGTGCGTTTGGTGAAGGTGATTCTTATATCGCTGCCGGTATCGGAGCTGTATTTGGTGCTTTGTTTTCTTCAACCGCTTTGTATAAGTCTGTTCCTATGACTGTTGATAATTTTTATCCAATCTTCAAAATATTGGTGGCAACATTGATTCTGAGCGGAATAATTCAGATTGTTATTACCCTGCCGTTATTTATTAAAAAATTAATTGATAATAAAAACTGGGTAACTTTAGGCTCAGTATCAGTTTTCATAATATACACAATAAGTTATTTATTCGCTCAGCAGCTTAATTGGCTGATTAATCCTGTTGCGTACTGGGCAAGCACAATTGTTTTGCTTGCTATAGGTTTATTTACTTGCAGAGAGTTACTTTGCGGGTTAAAGGAAAATAGGGCTGCTGATGCTTTATATCTTCCGTTTGGACCGGCAATGATTATTGCATCTTTGATTGTGATATTTGTGTTGTAAGCTGTTAAAAAATACATGAAAACCTGCATTTTGTCATTCCGAACTTGTTTCAGAATCCTTAATGCAGGTTTGTGCTTTGTATTACTTTATAAAGACAAAATTTTCAATGATTCTTTCAAAATTTCTTCTGCGGAGGCTCCTGGTGAAGTTTTTTCAATAACTTTAGAGATGGCTTGAGATACTTCATCTTTATCATAGCCCAATGAGAACATAACCAATTGTGCATCTTCAATGTTTTGTGATGGTGCGAATGTTTTAACTGTACCTGATGCAGCCGGTGAAGCTCCTTGATAATTTGTTAATTTGTCTTTTAATTCCAATATGATTTTTTGAGCTAATTTTGGTCCGACGCCTTTTGCACGGGTAAGTTCTTTGTAATTACCATCCAAAACAAATCCTACCAAATCGGTGACATCAAACGAATTAAGCAAAGTTAATGCCATTTTTGAGCCGACTCCTGAAACAGAAGTCAGGATGTTAAATATATCCCGGTCTTCTCGTTTTAAAAATCCGCAAAGGCTCATTTTATCTTCTCGGTGAAGTAACACGCAGTAGATTTTTAGCTCGGAATCAATTTCAGGCAGTTTATAAAAATCACGCTCCATAATTTCAAATCTATAGCCGATACCGAAGGCTTCAACAGTAATGTAATTTCCTTTAATATCTGTTTTATGCGCGAAATTTCCTTTTATATAATCATACATATTTTTTCCCCTAATTTTTAATTATAGAAGTCAATTCTTCAATTTCGGCTGCAATTGTTTTATCCGATTTGATTTTGTCTTCTATAATATCGCAAGAATACATAATCGTAGTGTGTTTTTTTACAAAATATTCACCGATTGCTTCATAGCTCATAGACAGAATTTCTCTTGATAAATATACCGCCAAGTGTCTGGCATGAGCAATTTTTTGCTGGCGTGCCGTGCTTTTTAAATCTTTTACGGTCAAGTCAAAATAATCCGCAGTTGCTTTTGCAATTTTTTCTACCGTAATGTCTTTTTTGCGAATTTCACAATTCAGAGCTTTTTGCGCAAGTGACAGGGTTACACCGACATCAGAGAATTCCGCGTAAGCACTTACTTTGTTAAAAGCTCCTTTTAATTCTCTTACGTTGTTTGCAAAATTACTTGCGATATACTCAAATACTTCGTCTTCGGCTTCAACTTCAAGTTCTTTGGCGTAAGCTTTGACGATTTCAAATCTTGTTTCAAAATCAGGGGGAACAATGTCCACTACAAGACCCATTTCAAACCTTGTGCGAAGCCTGTTATCAAGGGTCGGAATATCTTTCGGCAGCCTGTCCGAAGCTATTACAATCTGTTTGTTGTTTGTGTACAAGGCTTCAAATGTGGAGAAAAAATCCTCCATTGTTTTCATTTTCGATTCTATAAACTGAATATCGTCCATAAGCAGAATATCTACATTTTGGAATTTTTGGTGAAATTTTCTCATCAAAGTGTTATTACATCCCGATTTGCGTTTAGCGTTCGGATTGTCGTTATACTGGAAGCATTTTACCCACTCGTTAAAATATTCTTCCATTCTGATATAGCGAACTTTTAAATTCGGCTTATTAAATATTATATAATGCCCGATTGCCTGCATCAGGTGGGTTTTGCCGAGTCCTGACGAGCCGTAAATAAATAACGGGTTAAATTTCTTTGAAGGATTATTTGCGACAGAAAATGCGGCATTGTATGCGAATTTTGAATTTTCGCCAACTACAAAGTTCTCAAATTTCAGGTTAAGGTTCAGGTTTGCTTCGGATTGCATTTGAGCGAGTGAAAGTTTTGTTTCTTCCGTCTTTTTTTCTTCTTCGCTCTGACCTGCAACTTGTTTTGATAATTCTTTTTTGCGGGCTTTGATGTATCGAGAGGCAAAATCTGCGTCAAAAGTCAACGAAAATACGGCGTCTTCGCCTAAAACTTTCTTAACCGCAGTTTTAATATTATCCATCCAGCCTTTTTTTAAGACATCTACAGCCATTTGGTGCGGGGAAAGTATTACGAGCGTGTTGTTCTCAAAATCTGTTGCTTCAAGCGGCGAAATCCATGTCTGAAATACGTGTTCAGGGACATTAATTTCCAGCTCTTCTTTTACCTTATTCCATAAAACATTTACTTCCGAAATATCCATGAGAATATTCTACAATAAAAAATTTTTGGGTTAAAGCAAAATTGAAGTTTTGTAATCTTAAGCTAAAGGATCTTTAGGTGAGCCGATTCCAAAGAAATTTTTAATGACCTTAAACGCAGTATAACCGCCCAGTACTGCTGCAAACGATTTTGATACCTTACCTTTTGTGAATAATGCTCCGATACCTAGACCTAACGGAACAACGTGTTCAACAAGCATTGAGCCGAACCCTTTTACATATCCTATTCCGAGATTAAAGAATCTTCTCCAGGTTTGGTCAAGCTGCATTTGCAAAGCCTTGTTTCGGACAGAGTCCTCAAAACTGCTCATATTATCTGTATACAACGTATTATTTATATAAAAAGAGGTAGCTTTTGCGTTTTGTCTTGCAGAATACGCTTCGGCTTGAACTTTTGCAATTTTATGCGCATCTGATGCTACAATGCCAAGTCCGGCTATCCCGGCAGCTTTTGCTGCGACTTGTGCGGGACCGCCTTTAAAAACTTTACCTATGCTGCTTAAAATTTTCATCACTACACCTTTTTACCGTAATCGGTTATTTTTTTGTCTTTTCGTCTTTTTTATCGTTTACTTCAAATTCTTTTTCAGCTACTTCCCCGGACATTTTTAATAAAATGCTCGCGGCATCAGTTGCATCATGTCCGAAACACTTATCGGATTGCTGCATTTGTTTCAGTACTTTAACGGTATAATCGTCACCTGTTGCCAGTCGGCTGTCTAATGCCGTAAGAGCTAAAAATCTGACTTCATCTGCCGGGTCTTGAAGCATTTTGTTAATCAATGCGTTCAAAGCTTTGTCGTCACGCCTGCTGTCGTCTTCCTCAAGTCTTGCATAAACCTCTTTTGCGGCAGATAATCTTATTGCTTTGTTTTGACTGTTCAAATAATTTTCAAGATTTTTTATATAATCATCTGTCAGCATAACTATTTTGCGTTTTTCGGTCTTTTTGCTGCTTGATTCGGGTTTAGCTTCTTCTGTCTGAGTTGTCTGAACCGGAGGCTGCGGAGTCGGCTGAGTTGGAGGTTGTTGCGGAGCCGTTGGTGCCGGTTGTGGAATCGGCTGCGGTATCGGAGCTGGCTGAGCAGGTCCGATTTGTCCCGTGTAATATCCGCCCGGATAATAAACCGGAGAGTTAACATTTGTCGTTCCGTTTGGCGGCATTACTGCCGGATTGAAAATCTGAATATTAACCCCTGATGTTGGAGCCTGCGGCGGGGTGATGGTCGGCGGGTAATAATACCCTTGCGGATATGTTGGTTGTGTCACAGGTGGCGCAGTTGTTTGCGGCGGCTCGACATTTGGTGCGGGAACAGATGTTCCGCTTGCCGGAGCGGCAGCACCACAATTGTACGCACTGTTGTACTGAACTTGCGGAACGGTGTTAATGTTGTTGTTTTGCCCCTGTATTTGCATAACATGTCCTATTTTTCTACCCTTATTTATATAAAGTCATTTTTTGTAAAATATTTGCGTTTTTATGAAGTTATGTTAATATTAAATAGGTTAATATAATAAGGAGAGAATTATGCTAGAACTCAATAATATCAAGAAAATCGGGGGGGGGTAACCTTTTAAGGCTTGTCTTTCCTATATTTGCAGGGTTTAAAATTATCTGCCCCTTGACGGGGGAAGCGGATTTGTGTACGGACGGAGTGAAGCGAGTCCGTACACAAATCCGCCTCGCAATGACGACATTGTTGCAAGATTATTTAATCCCTCGCCCCTTGTGGGACACTAGTCGAACCGGCGAAGGAACGAGCCGTGTGAGCCTGCGTGCCGTATGGCTGAGGGAGGGGCGAAAAGCCGCCTTTACTCTTGCCGAGGTTCTAATCACCCTGGGCATAATCGGCGTAGTTGCGGCGATGACGATTCCGAATTTGATTGCGAATTATCAGAAAACCCGAGATGTTAATATCTTAAAAAATCAGTATGCTGAGCTATCTCAAGCATTTAGAGCTGCTTCTCAAGAACATGATCTATATTCTTCAACTCCTGCTGAGATTGTTGAAGCTTTAAAACCTCATGTAAAATATTCTGGAGCTTTTGAAAACAGTGATGGTGATTTTGCTGCCAGGGCTATGTGTTATAATCCCAGCCGTAAATATTGGGGCGGAAGAAAGGTTAAGAGAAACTCTACTTATCAATGGTGGGGCGGGTGTGGTGTAAGTACGCCTATTACGTATGTTAAAGCTTCAATAGAGCTTAATAATGGAGCTTGTATCGGGTTTTCGGCAAGAAACCATCAGGTAATTTTGGATACAAACGGTTCATATACTTTGCCTAATACTGTTGGAAAAGATGTTTTTATTTATGAAATAACCAGTTCAAACGGGCTTATGCCTTATGGTATGAATCTTGACTACAATAGGTATATCGTTAATGGAAGTAATGCATGCACCAAAACTATTAATACTTGCGGCGGTGGAACTTATTGTGCTGCAAGAATTATGCACGACGGTTGGCAGATAAATTATTACTAATGATAAAATTTTTGTAAAGATAGTTCAAAAGATTGATGTTTGTTATATAATGGTGTCATGAGTTAAGTGAGGTGGGATATGACAACTATGACATTGAGTAAAATAAACGAATTGGCAAAAGAAGTTTTAGAAATTGAGGCAAATTCTATTTTGCGTTTAAAATCCAATATTGGAGATGCTTTTGATAAAGCTATTGATATTTTATATAATTGTAAAGGCCGTGTAATTGTTACGGGAATGGGCAAATCGGGCTTGATAGGTAAGAAGATTGCTGCAACAATGTCTTCCACAGGTACTCCGTCATATTTTCTTCATCCTGCCGAAAGTACTCATGGGGATTCAGGTGTTATAACGCGTGATGATGTTATTATTGCTATTTCAAACAGTGGCGAAACCCAGGAATTAATGAATTTGTTGCCGCTAATCAAGCGTTTTGGTTGTCCAATGATAGGTATGACCGGCAATTTGAATTCAACTTTAGCAAAAACAAGTGAAGTTGTTTTGGATATCTCTGTAGAAAGAGAAGCTTGTCCTTTGGGTAAGGCTCCGACTGCAAGTACGACGGCAACTTTGGCTATGGGCGATACATTGGCAGTTTGTTTGATGGAGAAAAAAGGGTTTACAAAAGAGGACTTTTTAATGTTCCATCCGTCAGGTAAGCTAGGCAAAGGTTTAACTTATAAGGTCAGTGACTTAATGATTTCAGGAGAAAGAATGCCTTTAGTTTCAGATAATGTGTCTTTCACATCTGCTATTAACACTATCTCCGAATACAAGCTTGGTATGGTTATGGTTATTGATTCCAATGGTCTGTTGAGCGGAGTTTTGACAGATGGAGACATTAGAAGAACGATAATTAAGCACAGTGATTCTGCTAATTTGGCGGTCAAAGATGTTATGACAACTAATCCGAAACGAATTACTGAAGATGCTTACGCGGCTTCAGCACTTAATTTGATGGAAAAATATTCTATTACGGCTTTAGCTGTTGTTGATTCTGATAACGCTCCTGTCGGGGTTATCCATGTTCATGATTTGTTAAGAGCCGGGGTTGCTTAATGATGTTGGAAGAAAGAGCAAAAAATATAAAACTTTTAGCATTTGATGTCGATGGTGTTATGACTGATGGGAGTATCACTTATGATGAGCACGGTGTCGAATACAAGACTTTTAACGCAAAAGACGGTCACGGTTTAGCAAAGATGGCAAAGAATGGGTTTGTTACCGCAATTATTACAGGCAGAAAAAATGGCACTGTTGATTGTCGCGCCGCAGACTTGTGTGTAACTGAGGTTTTTCAAGGTGTGAAAAATAAGCTTCCGATTTTGGAAGCGATTATGCAGAAGTACGAATTGGATTTTTCTCAAGTTGCGTATATGGGTGATGATGAACCGGATATCTGCATATTGGAAAAAGTCGGAATTTCGGCTTGTCCTGCTGATGCTGTACCAAGGGTTCATTCCGTTTGTAACTTTATCGCGAAAAACGGTGGCGGCAAAGGCGCGGTTAGAGAGTTGTGCGATTTCGTTTTTGATAATCGTGTTGTAGAAAATTAGTTTATATATATTTAAAAAGGGGATATAAGATGTACGAAATTAAAACGCAAGCATTTTTTTCAGCAGCGCATCATCTTTTAAATTATGATGGTGAGTGTGAAAATCAGCATGGTCATAATTGGATGGTGGAAGCTTTTGTTCAAGGCGAAAGTCTTAATAAAAGTAATATCTTGATAGATTATAAAGTTTTGAAAAAAGAATTGAATGCCGTTTTGGATACATTAGATCATAAGGATATTAACGAACTTCCTGATTTTAAAGGTGAAAGTCCATCAAGTGAAATGATTGCGGCATATATTTATTCAAAGTTAAAAGAACGAATCGTTCAGTTGAGCAAGATTACAGTGTGGGAAACCCAGACTTCTTGCTGTTCATATTTTGAAGAGGTTTAGTCTGTAATGAATTTAATTCAATCTGTATTGATGGGGATAGTTCAGGGTTTGAGTGAATTTTTACCGATTTCCAGTTCTGCTCACCTTGTTTTTACTTCAAATTTTTATAAAGTTTTTAAACATATACCTATTCAAGCTCAGTCAAATGAGGAAGTTTTTTTTGACATAATGCTGCATTTGGGTACTTTGATTGCAGTATTAATATTTTTCAGAAAAGAAGTTTCAGAAATTTGTTCGGCATTATTTTTCGGGCTTAAAAACAAGAGTTTTAAAGACTACAATGCAAAATTAGGTTTATATATTATTGCGGGAACTTTTGTGACTGTGCTGCTGGCTCTTCCTTTCAGCAGTGTTGCAAATCATTTGGTTTATCATCCTGCTTTGGTCGGCGGCTTGCTGATTATTACCGGCGGAGTGTTGTTTCTAAGCGAATATTTGTCTAAAAAAGCGGCTGAGAAAAACAATTCAGATAAACTAAATTGGAAACAGGCAATTTTAGTTGGTTTGGCTCAGGGGTTTGCTGTGCTGCCGGGATTTTCACGTTCCGGGTGGACTATGGCAACCGGGCTTTTTTCGGGGTTGGATAGAGCAACTTCTGCAAGGTATTCCTTTTTGTTAAGTATTCCGATTATTTTTGGGGCATCTATGGTGTACCCGCTTGTCGAAATTGATGTTGCTGAAGCTTTGAATTATAATTGGTATTCTATAATAATCGGCACATTTGTGTCGGGTGTTGTGGGGTATTTATGTATAAAATATTTTATGAAATTTATTTCAAAATTTTCACTTAATGTTTTCGGGTATTATTGTGTTATAATGGGTGTTTTCACTCTTATATTTTTCAATGTTTACAGGTAAAAATTTTGTTAAAATTTGTAAATAAACTTAACTTAAAATAACAAAAAAAAATCTTGAGAAGTATTCTAATGATGAAATTGCGGAGTAAACATGGTATCACTTATAAACAAGGATTTTAACGGGAATAGTAAAGCAATTGAGGATGCGCGCAGCCGCAGGAGAGAAAACGCCAGAGAATTACCGTATGATGAAGATACTTTGCTTAAAAATAATCTTTCTATGCGTACCCGTATCGGGATGGAGAAATTTACAAAAGCGTTTACTCAATATCCGGCAAGAGGATTGAAGGGCAGTAAAAACTCCAATTTTTACGAATTTTTAACAATGGGGAATTTCCCTAATATTGTGGGCAGTTTGATGTTGATGGCGATATTTAATTCCGCAAATCGTTTTTTTTCTCATTCAAGCAAATTTGAGGCTTCGCACATAGGTAATAAAATGGCGTTAGGTGTACTGTTTTACGGTTTATTTAAACGCTTTTCAAAAACTTTGGTAAATTATCCTGTGAAACTTGCAACGGGTATTGATACCGAATTGCCGTATGCAAAGGTGAATAACAGACTGCAAGAATATCCGGATGATTATGATTTAAAAGCAATTGAGTATCACAAAGTTGGTGAAAGTGTTGATTTTACCTATTGGGATATGCTTTATGGGGATACAAAGAAAGGTGAATCCCGAAACTTTAGATTTGACAAAATTGCTAAGAAAGTCGGATTAGGCGAAAATCTTAACGATTCGGATCAAGAGGTTAAACCTATTTATAAAGAGGTTTTGGTAAAATCAAAAGTTGCGAAAAGTATTTCGACATTTTTGTGGGCAGCAACAGGTGTCGCATTAGCATTCCAAAAGCCATGGGAAGAGTATTTTAATTCTGCAACCTGGAAGTTTTGGAAGACTGATGAATTCGCTCATTCTATGAAGCTTTTTGGACGGAGCTTTAAAGAAAGTATAAAGGAATTATACAACGGCGGCGAAAAAGCGGTGGTAAAACTTGATAAGCATGCAGGGAAAGCTTTAATCGGACTTTCTGTATTGTCAACGGTTTTTGGAGTATTGAATACTCTGCATATTACCCAAAAACCTTCAAAGGTTAAGGCTGATGATGTGATGGATAAGAATAAAGAATGTGTGGTGAGTTAAATGAGAACGGATAATTTGATTCAAACATACATAAATTCGCATCCTGCGACAAGACAGTATAATACAGATAAAGCTGTAAAGAACTTTGATGTGCATAAGGAACTTGCAAATCGTACGTTTATTAAGCCGATGCCAAGTAACGGCAAATTGATTCGACCGAGTTTATTTGATATGCCTTCAGAGATTTCTAAGGGTATAAGATATGACATTAACGCGTTTAAACATGCGATAAGCGGCAAAGCTAATGACCATGAACTTGGCAGATTGAACGATGTTGGAATGAAGGTCGGCGGTCTTGCTATTGCTTCGTATTTGTTCACAAGAAAGCATACTCCGATGACCAAGGTTTTTGAATTTATCGGGTTAACTACATTCTTTGGTGCGATGAATATTTGGCCGAAATTATTTTTACAGCTTCCTGCAAGAATTGTACACGGTTTTGATATAAGACAGAAGTACGAAGATAATTACGGCAGAAAGAAAATGGTCTTTTCAGATCATCAATTTATACCGTGGGATCTGTATTCAGATAAAGAAATTAACAAGGTTGGCGACCGTTTGAGAGTACCGAAAGATATTCCGAACAGACGAGAATTTATACAAGAAAAAATGCGCAAGATCGCGCTTCAGAATAATACAATGTGGATGCTTACTTCCGGTTTTGCAACTCCACTTTTGAGTGCGTTGATTTGTAACAGGCTGGAAGCTCCTGTTGCGAAATTCCTGCACAATCGGAAAGATAAACAAAGTGAAGCTTTGCTGACGAATTTCCCTCAAGAGGTTAATAAGCACGACTCTTTACCTCGCCGCGAAGCATTGGATAAAATTCTGTCAAAAAATAAGAATCAGCCTCTGACAAATGAACTGGTTAATAGTATTGTTGCAAATATTACCCAAGGTCAGGATCCTGCGGTTGTGAAATCCGTGGCTGATGATTTACGTAATTTAATGCCTGTAGGAGAACATTTTGCTGTTGGTTCCGAAATCTTTGATAATGTAAGAAATGTTATTAAAGAGTCCTTGTCGCCAGCCGGATTGAGCGCGGAAGATTTAGCAAAAATTCTGCCGGATAATGAAACAATGCTAAGGGCATTAACTGACAAAGGTTTGCTCGGGGCGGATATAAAAGAATTTTCATCACATTCTTTGGCTATTCAGGAATTACTTGCGCAAAGAATTAAAGATTTTACTGCTGCGGATCCAAATTCTCGTGTTGCCAAGAAGTTGGAATTCTGTTTGGATAAACTTATCCACCAGGCTAGGAAGGGTGCTGATTCACCTTTGGAAACTGCGTTTAAAACTAAGGCTTCACGCGTTTTAACCGAGGATATTGCAAAAACCGTTAAGGCTATCGGTGAGGTGTTTGATTCGTTGACTGCGAAAATTAACGTTCTTGATAAGTATGCGCATATTAAGGTTGCTCAGGATCAAGAAACTATTATCGCTGATATTTGGAATCAAACGGCGGATGGTTTTGTGAAGGCTCTTCATCTGACTCCGCAAGATATTGCAAAATCACGTCTGGATAGTAAGATTGCCGGTGATGTCTTGCGAGAACGGATTGAAACAATTGTTTCCGATAAAAAAGCTTGTGCGGATTTAGTTTCTGAGATGGAAAAGTTGCTGTCTGTTGTTTACTCAAAGACTGCTCCGTTAGAAAATCGCACTCATCTTTATCATTCTACTGTGGATTCAACATTTGCGGATGCGGCAGAATCTTTGCGAGCTTTTGGGCTTGATAGAACCGTCGATTCTTTATTAGGGTTCGGAAATGATGGTAATACCGGCATAAAAGGTGTTGCCCATAACTTTATGAATGAAAGAATTACAGGTGTTAGAAGCTCATTCTACAGAATACTTCAACTGATAAATACGTATTATAAAATGGCTCATGATCCGGGTGTTAACGACACAATCGGTATGCTGCGCCCGCGTGAAGTAAAAGAAGAAATGGCAGAAATTGTTAAGTCAGTATTGATGGAAGGTCACACTTCTGATTTTGCGGTTAAGTTGTATCAACGCCGTAATTTAAACCCAAATACTGATGATCGTGGTGTGCTAAAAGTTGTGGACGGTAAAGTTCAGTATGACTACCACGGTAAGATGCCTAACCATATGGGTGTATCAATGCCTAATGACAGCAATTATTTCAGTGATGCAATGAAATTGATGTTTGGAGATGTTCATCCTGATATTGCTGATAGAATTCGCAGCTCTGTTTTCTTCAATGATTTCCAAGCGTATAGAGAAGATGCAATAAAAAAACTTGGCGGCGAAAGGAATTTTGCATTCCCTGAAGTTTTGGTTGACGGTGTGGAACACACTGCAAATTCTACTCAAAGATTCAATCGCTTAGGTGCAACAACAAATGAGTTGATGTATAAGCTTGCTAATAATAAGTTTAACAGCGGTAAGTGGTTTTCAATGTTCGGTAAGCTGGGTGCCGGGGTTATCGCCGTAACTTTGCTTTCCCAGTTCTTTATGGGCAAAATGAAAAAGCCTGAGCCTCAAAAGGAGAATGTCTAGTATGATGAATGTTTCCACAAACTTGATTGCGAATAAAGTCAATATGTATAAGCCTTTGCAAGAGGAGGCTTCTCATCGTGTTCAGGCAAAGCCGGCTGTGGCTTCTGTATCAGGCAGTTCGTTAATTACTCAATATTTGGACGGTTTGGCAAAAATTAATGCTCCTGTTGTTCAGAAAACTGCTCAGGCACAACAAGTTGAGCATAAGCAGTTTAAAAATGATTTGAAAACTTTATTTTTGACAAATAGTGCCAAAATTTTGGCTATAGTTCCGAGAACCTTTAACGCAAAAGATTCTAACGGTAATGAATTTATTGACGAAAATGAGCAGCACGGTACTTTTTTGAATGCTATTGAGCGTTTGGATGAGGTAAAATCGGAAGGTTTTAATACTCTTCACGTCTTGCCGATTAATCCTCCGGGGTATAACAATGCAATGGGTACCGCCGGTTCTGTGTATTCTCCGCTGAATATGCTGGAACTTGATCCTAAGCTGATAGATAAAAATGATCCGCGGACTCCGCAGGAGCAGTTTAAGGCTTTTGTTGATGCCTGTCATGACAGGGATATCCGTGTCATGGTTGATATGCCGAGTTGTGCTTCCTATGATTTGTATGAATCTAAGCCTGAATTGATGGCAAAAGACAGATACGGGCTTGCAAAAACACCGCAAGGCTGGGAAGATATCAGAATGTTTGAGCCGTGGAAAGATGAAGGTAAACGTACTCTAAACCCTGAATTACTTGAATATCACAGAAAGTTTGTTGATATGATGATAGATGCAGGCGTAGATGGTATAAGAGCGGATGT
>JAMPCZ010000043.1 GCA_023665935.1 Muribaculaceae bacterium
GAAAGACCCGCCGGAGGCTTATAAATATAAAGTTATACTTATAATAAATATTATGGATCTATTTGTATTCAATATAATCTTTCCAATAGTTATTAGAGGCGGTCATGTCACGACCTCTGGCAGATTTTCCACAGCCGTAAGCAGGAGTTGCACAATAATCATCCTTTAATACTGCGCGGTTTTCAACCGGCTCAAAGAACGGACAATAATCAAGAGCAGAACCCGATCCCTTCTCAAATTTCACCCAATGATCTTTTTTATCCTCGTCCTTGTAACTATCGTATTGAGGAATCGGAACAATATTAGCTTTACCGTAGCGTATTATTAATTCCAAGTTACATGGAACAATAGTCCCGGTATAGTTATTAGGGTTTGCGGCATCATTATAAACAAAAGTCGCTAACTGTGCCGGCGACATTGGGATAAACCCGAAAACATCAACATTAACCCTATTAGGTTTTGCAGTACCGTTAACGTCGACACAAACCATACCATTTTCAGCATTAAACGACCAAATCCGTCCCTTACTGTCTGCCCAAAGCCCGCCATTATCACAAACTTCAGACATATTTTGTAATCCGCTTTGGATATTGAACAGATATCTGCCTGAACCGGCATTACCCCGAACCCCATACAATGCTCTCAGTTCAGAATAAATTGCCTCATCTTGATGGGTCGCATTACTTCTATAAGAATTACCGCCATTAAACTTTGACATAAATTCTGAATACCAAGTACCATACCCCGAACCGTTAACATAAGTTGCCCAGTCACCGCCGTGCAAATCATTCAAGACAGTAGCGACAGACTTGATATCACTATATGTTGCCCGAAATTGCTGTTCCAACACTTTTCCGCGGTAATTATACGCCAAGGTCGGTATCGTAATAGCCGCTATTGAACCCAAAACACCAATAGTAATCAATACTTCCGCAAGAGTAAATCCAAAACGTTTATCAAAATTAAACACTATCTTAATCAATCCTCATAAAAGTAACTCTATGTACTTATTATACCGTATTTGAAAAGCATTGTCCACCCTAGATAATATTTGCAAAGCTTAAAAAATATTCTTCTATAATATTCATCAACATCGGTAAAATCCAAACCATTATCGCTGCACCCAATACCGGTTTAAATAAGAAACTCAAAGTAAAAACGTTAACCTGTGGAGCGGTTCTTGAAACCACACCCAAAATAATATCCTGCCCCAGTGTCGCAAGCAAGACCGGAGAAGCGATTTGTAATCCCATATACAAAGTATTAGAAGACATTTTGATTAATAAATCCATTTTTATAAGCTGTGCCAAAGGTACATGCGAAGCATACATCGGGAATATCTCAAAACTCCTTAGCAAAGCCTTAAATAACCAAAATACCCCGCCAAGATTTATGAATATCAGGATACCCATCAACGATATCATTTTTGTTAATATTGATACCTGAGCAGATGTTGTCGGGTCTAGCGCGGTAGCAGACGACAGCCCCATTTGCATATTAATCATCTCTGCACCGCTATCAATTGCAATAGTAATCAACTGCGCCATATACCCAATCATGGCACCTACAACAACGTTTAAAAGAAGCGACAGCACAAACGAATCACACTCACTTAAAACTTTTTCCGGCGATAAAAACGGAACGATGAATACCGTTACAATAAGAGCAAACGGAATCTTTACAAGTGAAGGGAAATCCTTTCTGTTAAAAATCGGACAAAATCTAAAAAAGCCAATCATACGTGCAAACACAAGCGCACCCGCCATCAGGTAGGTGTTAATTTTTGGAAACATATTCATTATTGCGGAGTATAGCTCTTCCATTCAGTTATCTTCCCAATATTTTCTTAGTTTCTACCAAATTTGGTTTTGGCATAGCCGCTTTTGGTGCCTGAGTGTAGCTTTCTTTTTTATAATTATCAACATATGGAACCTTGCCCGGATTCTTCATAATCTCATTTATTGAATCAACACTTCTGAATCGGTCTTTCATTTCACCTTCAAACGGAGTCGTGTATTTGTGGTAATTAGAATCTAAAACAAAAACCTCAGCCTGAGGAACTGTATTGAATGCAAGCACCATACCCTCTTGAAATAAGTTAGACAAAAGTCTGATAAACCCGACACCGCCAATTATGATTACAAGAAACACCCCCAAAATCTTTGGCGCAGCAACGATGGTTTGTTCCTGAACCTGCGTTACCGCCTGCAAAATGCCAACAACCAAACCAATAGCCGCCGCGCATAATACGCAAGGCATTGAGATTGATAACATTACCAAAAAGCCCTTGGCTAAATATTCTAACAAAAATTCCATTACTTTATCCTTAAATTTACTAGTTATAACTTGAAACAAGCCCCTGAACAATTAACGTCCAACCGTCAACCGCAATAAATATCAACAGCTTGAACGGCATAGATATAATCGTAGGTGATAACATCATCATACCGAGGGCTAACAGTATATTTGCAACAACAAGATCCAAGATAATAAATGGTACAAATATAATAAAACCTATCTCAAATGATGTCTTTAATTCACTCACAATATATGCCGGCGCAACCTCCCAAATACATAATTCATCAGGCGATTTCGGAGCTTTCTTATGCGCAAGTTCAACAAAGAACTCTAAGTCGCTTTGCCGCGTCTGCTTTAACATAAATTCTTTCAAAGGTTTTGAACCCTCTTGAATTGCCATTATCATATCTTGATTTTTTTGGTACGGGACAGACCCCATCTGATACATTTTATCAAACGTTGTTCCCATTGTATAAAAAGTCAAAATTATTGATAATCCGATAATTACAATTGCCGGCGGAACTTGTTGGGTACCCATCGCAGTCTTAAGCATTGAAAACACCACAACAAATCTCAAAAAACTTGTCATACAGCAAAAAGCAAACGGTAGTAATGAAAACATCGACATTACTATCAGCAGTTGTAATACAGGATTTAGATTTTGTAACTGTTCCATATTTTATAGTCCTTATAACTCGTTAATTCTTTTTGCCATCTCTTGCATTGTAGAACGCCCTGTTGGTACAGATTTTGGGAATTCTACCGTCATAGATGCTGCTCTGTCTTTTCTTCTTGGCGGTCGATTTCGACGAGGAATCATCGGTTCTGTATTTTCTGTCATATTCTGAGATTTTAGAGCTTCTACAGGTGCAATATCAACCACACGATTTTTTAAAATATCCTCAAAATTCGGAGTTAATTGCTCTTGCACGGCAGAGGATGTTCCAAGTTTTGAAATCAATGTTGTTCTGTCTACATCTGATGCAATAAGGAAACGTTCATTACCGGCTCTTACCACATGCAAAGTCTTACGCGGAGAAAGATTCATCGACTCTTCCAAAGACAAGAATTTTGAATTATCTGCACGAATACCTCCATCCATAATTTTTTTATAGATAAAAACCGCAAAGCAAATCAACCCAATCATTGCCATTGTATAAACCGTAAAATTTATTACATATCCGCTCATAAGTTTTTAAAACTCTCCCTTTTTTTATCTTGTGTTAGATATTTTCATCTTCTAATTCAAAATCGCTGTAATCAAACTCTTCGTCTGATTCATCAGCTTCTCCGCCCTGCTGAACAGGAGTTTGCTCTTCTAAGGAGTCAGAAACATCCTCCTCCATATCCTGTGTATCAGGCTCACTTGCTGCTGCATCAGCTCTGCCGCCTTCTTGTCCCTGCGCGTATACATTGTTAATTTTTACCCCGTAACGGTCATTTACAATTACCAAAGAACCGCTTGCTATAGGTTTTCCCTCTACTTTTAAGGTTACATTATTATCATATAACGACGCTAAGTCAACAACCAAGCCGTTTTCTATATCTTTCAATTCGCCCAGAGTTATTTTTACAGTATCAAATTCAGCACTCATTTCGACTTCAATACTGTCCCAAATATTTTCATGAGTTTCGCCCATTTCATCTCCTCCGTTGTCTATATCAGGAATGAGTAAATCCATATTAGGATTTATATTCACATCCAAATTTTCTCCGTTAATTCTTAGTTTTACGTTTCTTAGATTACTGTCTTCAAAAACAACGACATCTTCAGTTTCTAAATTTTTGATATCGTAAAGTGAAAACTTCGTCTTGCCGACAAATACAGCAGCAAAAGTTTCACTGCCGGGAAATTCATCCTCGGAAAACGCACCGCCTGCCGATTCTATTGATTCTGCATTCAATAAAATTTGAGGAAGCGAAACAATGAATTTACCAGCCATGTGGCTGTATTCTTCAACCTCTTTTATTACAAACGTCAAATGGATTGTATCAAAATTACTACGTTTAAGTTGAGTCGGATCAGGTTCGGCAATAGCAGATTTTATATGCTCAAACATAAAATCATTAAATGACGTTATAACTTTTGACTCAAGTTCTGAAATCTTATTTATATTAAATTTATGTTTTGTCGGACCTAAAATTTTACTCAAAATAATGTTAATCGCCTTATCAGTAAGCCTGAAAAATATATCATGCTCCTTATCAATACGAATTTTTGTAACAAAACAAGATTCATTATCAAGAAGACAGTTAATATTTTTACTAAGACCAATCAACTCAAGCTTGAAATTCTCTTCAAAAAATTCATCACAAGCACCCTGCACAAGAGAAGGAAACGACTTTTGATACCAGTCAAACTCTCGATACAACTGCTTTGTAGATATTGAATTTTGAAGTTTATCTTCCATTTAACACTATCCCTTAATTTATCCCTTGGAAATTTTTAGACACACTTCCACCATTACAATATAATACAACAGTATTAATTACATCAATCTTTTAATGGATTTTTTACAAAAGTCAAAAAGTAAATGAAGAATTTGGGACACCACACAACCATCCTGCGCCAATGTCGGCTCAGAATAACAATAAATAGAGCAAAGGACTTAACTACTTATCTCTGTGCCCTGAATAAAGTTGATGATCAACATCCGCAGTACCTTTATTAGCTCTCAATTTTCCGGCAATCAATTGATAACCGAGCACTAATGCACTTCCGATACCTGCAATAATTTTACCTGACTTACTGATATGAGTTAAAGGATGACGAATTGTTGCCCAAAGTTTCGGACCTTCCTTAGCAAAAGCTTTCGGCAGGGAATTAAACAGCCAAGAACCGCCTAACAAGGCAACACCTGTTGCCGCACCATAAACCACACCTTTAACCGCTGCACCAATCATCTTTCCTGTTGTTACAAAGAATTTCCAAACATTTGCAACTTTATCTTTTAGAGTTGACGGATGAGCCTTTTTACTATAAAGCTTTAATGCCTCATCATCCTCAACCAATATAATTTCCGGCTTAACACCCTTTGCAATTTTTGTAACAGAACCATCCGCAGAGATTATATATTCAACATCTCCATCCCCGCTTTTTGGAGCCATTCTCACTGAATCGTATTTAGGATTATATTTTTTAACCCATTTTTTGTCCTTCAAATGCGCTTTA
This sequence comes from Muribaculaceae bacterium, assembly GCA_023665935.1. Taxonomy (GTDB): domain Bacteria; phylum Cyanobacteriota; class Vampirovibrionia; order Gastranaerophilales; family Gastranaerophilaceae; genus Zag111. The sequence goes on from JAMPCZ010000043.1 coordinate 5,471, forward strand.
AATTCCTCTGAATCCTTATTGGACAAATCAACCTTGTCAACCTCATCTGCCGAATTTGTTGTATTTGCAGTTATTACAGGATCAGTTACAGGAGGTTTTGCCGCTGCCATTCGCTGTACCACACCTGCACCAAAAGAATTCAGTGTGCTGTAATTTCTTGAAACATCAAAACCTACATTCATCATCAAGGACTCCTTTTTCTTTCCTTGTTTTACCTACTTTGAAAAGAAATTTTTTATTTTTTCCGTAAACTGGTTGAACCAAGCCGGATCTGTTTTTGATTTTGAACCATCATTATTTGGCGTAAAATCAATATCTACTACATCGTTAGGTATGACGTTATCTATATCATCATACGAACAAGTCACAATGTCTTGAATTGTCTTCTTCGTAGACGTATACATATCGTCCAGAGCATTAACCGGATAATCAACATTCACACGTATCATATTTTAAGTCACACTCCTTATAATTATAAAACCCACTAAACAAATATTTTGCCACTTTATTAAGAATTTTTACAATCCGAATAACGACAATTGAGGAACTCCATCATCATTATTACTCATTTTCTTTCTTGATGCAAGGTTATTTGAAAAATCTTTTTGCATTTTCAGCATCAAATCTTCAGAACGTTTGATAACAGAATTCGGAAGTCCTGCCATTTTTGCTACCTGGATACCATAACTCTTGCTTGTGCCGCCCTGAACAATTTTTCTCAAGAACTCTATTTCTCCGTTTTGCTCAGATACCGTAATACGGAAATTCTTTATCTGCGGATAGTTTTTCGTCATAACATTGAGTTCGTGATAATGAGTAGCAAAAATACATCTTGATTTGATTTTTGCCGCCAAATACTCCGCAACCGACCACGCTATAGCAACACCATCATATGTACTTGTACCGCGTCCGATTTCATCTAATAAAACAAAACTTCGTTCTGTTGCAGAGTTTAGAATAAATGAAGTTTCTATCATTTCAACCATAAATGTTGATTGACCAAGAGTCAAATCATCACTTGCACCAACCCTTGTAAAGACCTTATCCACAACCCCGATTTTTGCACTATCGGCGGGAACCCAGGAACCTATTTGCGCAAGAATCGCAATCAATGCGTTTTGGCGCATATAAGTCGATTTACCTGCCATATTAGGTCCTGTCAAAATCATAAACTGAGTAGTATCAGAAGAATTTGCCCTTAATTCTAAATCATTTGCAACATACTCTCCTAAAGGTAAAATTTTCTCCAGCACAGGATGCCTGCCGTTACGCACAAAAAAGTCTAACGAATCGTCTATCTGCGGTTTACAATAATTATTTTCGAGAGCAACCTGCGCCAGTGAGTTCAAAACATCGACTGTAGCTATACAATCAGCAATTTCTCTAATCTTTGTTACAAACTCTTTTGAGTATTCTCTGAAATCCGTAAACAACTTATACTCAAGTTCTGTAGCCTTAAACCTTGCACTCAAAACATCGTTTTCATGCTTTTTCAATTCTTCGGTTATGAATCTTTCACCGCCTGTAAGAGTCTGTTTCCTGATATAAGCTGCAGGCACCATATTCAAGTTTGAATTTGTAACCTCAATATAATACCCGAAAACTTTATTATAACCGATTTTTAAATTTTTAATGCCAGTACGCTCTTTTTCTTCCTCTTCAAAATTTTTGAGCCATTCTTCTCCACCGGTCAGCAAATCTCTGAAATAATCAAGCTCGCCGCTTACGCCTTCTTTAATGATTCCGCCTTCTTTAATCAATATAGGAGGATTATCCACAATCGTATTTTCAATCATTGTGACATAATCTTCAATCTCTTCCCGATAGTCCCGAATTGATGAAAGCATGTCAAACTCCAATCCTTGAGTAGAATCAAGGATTGACGGAAGCATAGACAATGAGATTTTCAACCCGACAAAATCTTTCGGGCTTGCGGAACCGTTACTCATACGGGTTGCCAATCTCTGAATATCATAAATCTTTTCCAGACTATCAGAAAGAGCAAATCTTACACTTTCGCAATCAACAAGTTCACTCACAGAATTTTGTCTTTTTAAAATATCCGCGACATTCTTCAACGGCTGACAAACCCAGCTCTTTAATAACCGCGCACCCATATTGGTCTTGGTTCTGTCAATTGCCCAAAGTAAAGAGCCGTATTTATTCTTTTCTCTAAGGGTTTCCACAAGCTCCAAATTTTTCCTTGTCGAAGCGTCCAAAATCATATACTCGGAAAGTTCATAAGGTTCAATCCGATCAAACTTCGGCATATTACCTTTCAAGGTTTCCCAAACATATGCAAGCAAAGCACCTGCGGCTCTAAAGCCAAGTTTGTATTTCGAATACCCGAAACTTTCCAGACTCTGTGTTTTGAATACGGTTTTTAAATTATTTTCGGAAAAATTCGTATCAAAAACGGATGCCGGAATTTTTGAGCAATTATATCTTTTAGTGATTTCGTCAGGAAGGTTTATAACTTCATCCGGAACAATCTGAAACGGTTTAATTTCCTGGCGCATAGACGGCGCAACAATTTCAGAAGGATTCAGCCTTGCAAGTTCCGCCATAATCATATTCAACGGAGCCTGTGTTGTCTTAAATTCACCTGTTGAAATATCGGTGTAAGAAAATCCAAACAGTCCTGATTTTTCATCCTCATAAACTGCGCAAATATAATTGTTTGAATTTTGGTTCAATAGATTACTTTCAGTCAAAGTCCCCGCGGTTATAACCCTGGTTACTCCGCGCTGAACCAACCCTTTTGCAAACTTTGGATCCTCTAATTGATCACAAATCGCAACTTTATAATTTTTTTGGACAAGTTTTTCCAAATACGCATCAGCAGCTTTTGCAGGAATACCCGCAAGTGGAATCCGTCCCAGCTCAGACCCTGCATCACGCCCGGTCAAAGTTAACTCCAATTCCTTAGACATTATCAATGCATCTTCAAAAAACGTTTCGTAAAAATCACCCAAACGGTACCACAAAAGGATTCCCGGATTTTCGTTCTTAATTTTTAAGTACTGCTGCATAACCGGAGTAGTTTTTTCCGGATCAACTTCCCAACTGTTTATGTGATTGATTTCAGGTTTGCTCATATTATAATATTTTTATACCAAAAGTGAGAGGATTTCAACATGGGTTGTTTAAAAAATGTTACACGCGCAATATTCTTAACAGTTGTTATTGTTGGTTTTGTAGCCCTGGGGGGACAAAAATGGCTTGCAAAACAATTTGTTAATTTTGTTAATCCGAGCAAAGATGTTGTACTGGAAAGAGCACAAAAAATCGGAGATTTTTCAAAAATAAATAAAGAATTTGAAATAGAAAAAGCGGCAGGAATTCTCGGTTACAATGCTGTTTTAGCAGAGCACAAAGCCTCAGGACAAAAAATGGTTATTGTTGATTCGGGGAAGAAAAAAATTATTACAAGAGAAGATATTAACGCAACAGATGCGGAAGACAGAATTAAGGCTGCAATTAACAAAATTAAGTATCAGGCGGCAGCGATTGACGAATTCCACGTAACCGAACGCGGAGCAATGGAATCTTACGGACAATCCGTCCCATATGTAAAATTCAACGCGAAATTAAAAAAGCTTCCAATCGGAGAAATCGGCGGGGTGATTTCCGTTGTTAAAGATGAAGACGGAAACGATAAAATTCTTGTTTCCGCAAACGAAAAAGACAGGTATTCACAGCTTATTACAAACGAATTTTTCAAAGCTGTTAAATAAATTTAAGACTTAAGATAATTTATTTATTACCCATTACTTATTGGAACATTTGGAAGACTTTTTGAATACCGTTATTTATCATTGTTTGAACGGACTGATATTCTTGGCTTAGAGCTGAAATTTCCAAATCAAGCTTCTTGCTCTTCAAGTCAATAGAATCTTCTTTATATGTAAGCTCGGCTTTTTTAGCGGTAAATTCTGCTTCAGCCCTTGCAATTGCATCAGTATCAGTAACCTCAACGATATAACCTGTATCATTATATCTTGTTTGATAGTAATGTCCATCCTGATTCAGAGAACTCATAGAGTATCTGCCGTCTTTAATCATACTTTCAAGGTATTCACTATCATCAATTGAAGAATCTTCTCTCCAGCCATGAGCCAAAATATTGTTATACAATTCATCGTAGAAATCCGCAGATTTTTCTCTGACATTTGTTACAGCTTCAGTATCATCTTGGAATACGTAATAATAATTCAAGTTATCTGTTACATAAACTGATTGCTCTGCAGATTTACCAACAACATAATTTGAATCCGCACCATTCAAACTGTTATCATAATATGTTAAAAATGATGATATCATATTTGAAAGGCTGACAGCTAAGTATTGATGCGACTTGTCTGCACCGATTGCGTTATTATTTATGGCATCTTTATAGGCAGTGTTATCTGTCAATGCAGTTGATGTATTTGAACCTGTATCTATAATACGGCTGAATTGTCTTGCTGTCATTGTTTTTGCAAATTCCAAGGCATTTCTGGAAGCTTCATCCGTTGAAAATGAAGCTAAGCTGTCATAGATTAAATTAACCAATTTTACAATCTGCTGCCTGAAAGCTTCAACGTCTTCTTCGCCCTGGTTAAGCTTAGGGTCCTTCTTATTTTTGTCATTAAGATTTGAAACAAGAACAATACTATTGGTAAGTAAATCACCCATTGTTAATCCGTTTACGTTGCTACTGCTTTTTGATAATACTCCGTTTACTACAACAGAATATTTACCTGCAGCATCAATCTTACTGGAGTTATCAACATTGAATTTTGTTGAATCAACCTCAACACCGCCATTAGGATTATCTTTCTGGAATTTATACTTCAAATTATCTATTCCTGATTTTAACGTTTTAAAATTAGTATTGCTAAAATATGTGCTGGAATCTGATATCGGATCATCCCTTAGATTCTTAGCTGCAGCAATCAATTCATCATATTGCTTGATTTGCGCAATATAGTCAGCCTCAGAAGACTTTTTAGCATTGTCCACTTCATATTTATTTTTATGTTTTTCTAATGTGGAAATAACCGTATCCCAGCCTTCATTTTTTTGTACTAAACTGGCAAGTTTTGCATACTCGGCTATTCTTTCGTTGTATGCAACTTTAGAAATTTCACCTTCTTTCAGGACTAAAACAGACCAATCCAACGCTTTTTGACCAAAAGTTACACTATTAGCCAAATCTTGAAGCTGCATTGCATCAACAACTGATTTATTCAATGGAGTACCACCGACACCTGCAAACGGGTTCCATGAGAAGTTCTGATCACTCGCTTCATTATTGATTGCATCTTCTAAATTAGTAAACGATACAGCACCTGAAGAATCTTTTACCGCATTGAAATCATACTTTGTAATAGCATTAGCAGTTTCTTGCGTAACCAATCCGTTCGGAACCATTGCTTGAATAAACTTATCTCTTTGAACTTGAGATCCGACACCGCCGGCTTTAGAAATACCTGCAGCTCTGGCTGCCGCCGCATATTCTCCATTCAGAATAACAGAACCGGAAGGCGTTGTTATCATATAAGGGTTAAAATCGTTTACAGCAGACGGTGTCATCAATACGCTATATGACAAACCATAATCACCGTCAACCGTTTCATTAGACCACATAAGTTTTGTTGCATTCATAGAATTTGCATACTCGTTAGAAACCGCAGACAACTGGTTTGTGATATTCAACTTTTGTTGAGCCAAATCTGTTGATCTGTATTCACAATCAGCCTTTCTTGCTGTTATACATAAAAATCTAGCTTGTGAAGCTGCCAATCCCATGATTTTTCGTAGTCCTTTCGTTCCTTTGTTTAATCATGTTTACGGCATTTTTTATAGAATCTTTAGAAACTTAAAGGACTTTGTTAACATTTTGTAACAAAAGACAAAACCTTACCCTTACGCCTGCTATCCCGGATTTTCACCTTCACCCCGCCCCTTTCCCATAAGAAGAGGGAATATTCGTAATTACAAGACAGAACTTAGTTCCACTGCAATCCACGGTTTTTATGGATTGCTTCGCTTACGCTCGCAATGACACAAACCTCGCAACAAGAAGAAAATTCTTATTAACTTACCCCTTATTAACTTATTCACCTATTCACTTACGAACGACCCTACTCACTAATTTCAACAAAGGTATAAGCGTTCAGATCCATTGAACCAAAAATCAATTTGATTTTATCATCACCTTCGGCAATCCATTTTACAAAGCTTATTGTATCTTCGCCAAAATCATCATTTGTTTCAATCGCAGGAACCTGCGCCATTAAGTACTGTGATTGATATAATTTTAAGAAAACTTCATCACCGTCTTTTTCAGCTTTCACCTGGTAATGCCCGACCGGTAAAACTGAATCGCCAATACGCAAATTGACAGGAAGACTCAAAACAGGGTGCCCCTCATCCCTAGTCGACACATCCTGCGAGTTTATCGCATCTGTTTCGTTACTTTGATGAACTTCCTCCCCTTTTGGAATCTGCTTTTTTTTCAAACGGTTTGTCCACTTGTCCTTTTTGGATTTTACACTCTCAATTGCCTTATCAAAATCTTCATCGGTTACGCTCTTTTCCTGACCGTAAAATGGCTGTCCGACATCCCAATTATCCCACAAATCACCCGTTGCAGGTAAATCAATATCATCCGCCGCCGCCGGCAATACAAAAAAACAACATAAGATTACTACTAAAAACTTTTTCATATGACAATCTTAATGAATTTTCATCAAAAGTAAACCCCATAAATATATGAAATTTTGATTGCCATAAATACATATTTAGTCATTGCGAGTGAGTTTACGAGCGAAGAATCCTACTTCATTATGAGACCCTTCGGCTAAAGCCTCAGGATGACAGCTATACAACCATCTTTAGAACAATTTTATTAGCTATCAATTTACTCTACATTTGCTTCTTGTTTTTGTTCTTCTTTCACAATCAGAAGTTTTGTAATCCTTGCGCCGTCGATTTCTTTTACGGTAAACGTAAATTCGCCATACTTAACAACATCATCAAGCTGTGCAAGTCTTCCCAACTCTTTTACAACCAAGCCAGCAATTGTATCGACATCTTCATCATCAAGTTTTTCATCAGGGATATCAAAATAATTAGCAAGTTCATCAAGCCTCATCATACCGTTTGCAAGGTAATGATTAGGTTTCAATTCCCTTATGTCAAATTCAGCTTCTTCATCAAATTCGTCTTGTACATCTCCAAAGATTTCTTCCAAAACATCTTCCAATGTAATAATACCCGAAGTTCCGCCGAATTCATCCACGACAATCGCCATCTGACCTTTGTTTTTCTTGAACTCTCTAACCAAATTATCCATAGTAATTGTTTCAGGTACCAAAAGTACTTTTCTTTGTATTTTTGAAATAGGAGCAATCTCATCCTTCAACGACAAAGAATACAAATCTTTAACATGAATCAATCCCGTAATATGATCAATATCAGTATCATACACAGGATAACGTGTATACTGGTTTTCAACCGCAAGTTTATTCAATTCCTCAAACGACATATCCAGCGGTACACAAACCATATCCGTACGTGGAATCATAACTTCTCTTGCCGTTAAATCCGAGAATTTGAACACATTATGAATCATATCTTTCTCGGTTTCATTAAGAACACCCTCGTCAAAACTTGAATCAACAAGCAAGTCCAAATCTTCAATAGTATGAACAATTCTCGCAGAATTTACAGGGATTCTGAATATTCTCAAAATACTGTTGCAAGCAACATTCAAAATCCAAACAAACGGTCTTGAAATCGTCATAAACAAATCCATAGGCTTTGCCACATACAAAGAAATTTTTTCAGGATACTGGAGCGCGATACATTTTGGAACCTGCTCCCCGACAACTACGTGTAAAAATGTTATAACTAAAAATGCAACAACCGCAGTCACTGTATGTGCCAAATACGTATAAGATTCAGGTAAGCCTGCAAGCAAAGTACCCATCATTTTTTCAATCGTCGGAGATCCGAACCAACCGATACCGATACTTGCAATCGTAACGCCAACTTGCACCGCAGCTATAAAAAAGTTCATATCTTCAAGAGCCTTTAACGCAAGTTTTGCATCTACATTCCCATCTTTCGTAAGCTGTTCTATCTTAGTCTTCCTGGCGCGAACAATAGCGAATTCCGCAGCCACAAAAAAACCGTTAACAAATAATAATATAAAAACTATAAACCAATTGGATATAATACCCAGACTCGACTCGCTCATCCTTTTATTTTGTCCTCTTTTTTACTGGAATTATTATAGTATCTTCCACTCCAAAAAGCAAGGGGGTGGAAATATATATAAATTTTCAGCACAATATTATAGACTTTTGTCAAAAAATTACCTGCAGCAAAATTTGAGATAAAATCTATTTTTTAATAACCTGAGATTTACCGAGCTCAGCCATTGAATCCATTTGCCCAGCCAATTTAGCTTCGCCAGCCGCTTGAGATTTATCAATCCTGGATTTCACATCATTGATGATATCAGAATAATCTCCGTCAAGTTCTTTTCTGTGCCAACTTCCGACACTAATTGCACTACCGTTTTTATAAACTTCTACAGTATCATTTGTCATATTAAGGTTATTAATAATCAAAGTATCATTTTCCGGAAGAAAAATCGTATCAAAGCTGCATTTCTGACCATCAATAGGGGATTCGGAATGTAAACAATCAAATCTTGAAATTAAATTCTCAATTTCCTCTTTTGAATATAAACTGTTTAAATCAACCTGATTAGCCGAATATTTGGTAGAACCTGCATTTTTAACGTCCAAAGCCGCATAAATCGGCGAATAAGAAACTCCATTTACGTTATCCATCAACATATCAATCACCTTTCAAAAATACTACACACCGATACTAAAACACGAAAATAAAATTTTTTGCGGGTAAATTATAAAATATAAAGAAAACCCCTACTCTTTTTCTATAAAGAAATACCTAATTCACTACTTTTCAAGAAATACATGGTTGCCGTTTATTGTTACCCAATGTCCATTATTATTGCCATTGCCGGAGGTTTGGCGCGATTTTGAATCGGTGTAGGTTGTTGTATTTTTTGACACCTCGTTCTTGGATGGAATCCCGATTGATTTTAATTGCGCCATTATTTCGCCTTCGTGTTTGGTGTATTCGCCCGTTGTCATTTTGTCCAGGTCTTCTCGGGTAAATACTCGCTCTTTACCGCTTTGAGGATTTTTGTAATCCGAATAATTTTGTTTTCTGTCGTTTGAACCAATCTGACCTTTGCGCAGTTGCTCCATTATCACACCTTCATTTTTGTCAAATTCTTCCTGGCTCATCCGCCCTATTTCCTCTGGGGTGAAGATTTTTGACTGGGAGTCTATCGGTGCTGCATTGCCTGTCGGGTGCCCACCATTTTCTTTTTTAAATGGGTTTGCCGGTG
>JAMPCZ010000044.1 GCA_023665935.1 Muribaculaceae bacterium
GAACCTACAAGCATTACCCAATCTAAAACCTTATTTTTTCTTTCAATAGAGCGTATTTTTGAAGTATATTCATCAACCTTATCGGCATCAATAATTAGAGCACCACCACCCGGCTTACCTGAATACGCGCCAACCGAATGTATCCCAACTTTATTGGTACCTTTAATATAACCATCGATATAGAAACTTATAGCCATTATATAATCTCCTTTGCTAATTTTAAGTTAAAACAAATCATTTTTTGTCAAACAGGCATCACATTTTTACAAATATTTACAAAGAATTATGCCAATAAACAGGGAGTTGCATACAATATTTTTTCTTAGTAGTATAATGGGTAAAAAGGGGTATATGTTTAATCATGGCAATTATTAATGACGTTTTTACCGTCCATACAAAAGGAAATACTGATATTATTGATATAACACCGCAAATAAGAAATGTAGTTTATAATCATCAACTGCAAAACGCGGTCGTTTTTGTTTACGCACAAGGAAGTACTGTTTCAATTACAAACATTGAATTTGAGCCGGGTTTACTGGTTGATTTGCCTGAAGCGTTAGAAAAAATTGCCCCAGTAAACGCGAATTACCACCACGATGAAATGTGGCATGACGGCAACGGATATGCGCACGTTAGAGCGGCAATTGTAGGAAACTCAACCCACGTTCCGCTAATTGACGGGGTTTTACAACTTGGACAATGGCAGCAAGTCGTACTAATTGACTTTGACAACAAAGCCCGCGCCCGCCAAGTAAATGTTCAAATTATGTATTAGAAAACATTAATAAATTTTCAATATCAACATCAAGCACTTTCGCCAACTCAAGAATTTTCCCCAAAGACATATTCTGTCTTCCTGATTCAATACACGCGATATAATTTTGACTGACATCCATTTTTTCGGCAAGTTGCTCTTGTGTCAAATCCTGTTTTATTCTTTCGATTTTTACATTTTTGCCAAAACGTTTTAATAACTGTGATTTATTCATAGTTATAATTTTATAAACTTTGACTTATAACTTGTATTATGTTATAAGTTATACTATATTGAGTTATAAGTTATCGAGGAATATATGAAAAAAGTTGGTTTTACGTTGGCAGAAGTTTTGGTAACACTTGGCATAATTGGAATAGTTGCCGCTATGACAATACCAAACCTGATTACAAACATGCAAAAGAAACAAACTGCATCGAAACTTGTAAAAGCAATATCTACACTAAACCAAATAATAAAACTTTCAGAAAATGAAAACGGTGAATTTTCTACCTGGGAAAAAACTGATAATCAAGAGGAATTCCTTAATAAATATTTACGACCTTATACAAAAGTTATGCAGACTTGTAACCCGATAGAAAAATGCGGATATAAATCAGACGTCGAGTGGCTACAATTAAACGGAGAGTGTAAAGATTACTGTGCTCCTGTCTACGGGGGTAGAGTTCCGTTTTTAGCCATGGATGGTATTGTTTATACCTTTGGATATATTACTCCGGGTTTAGGTATTGCAATGGCTGGAAATGATACTATAATAATCATCGACATAAACGGAAAAGACAAACCAAATCAATTTGGAAAGGACATATTCTTCTTTATAAGAGATGAAATATCTAATTCAATAATTCCGTTTGGAGCAGATTTAACCAGAGAAGAAATTAATAAAGACTGTTCGAAAACAGGAAAAGGAAAATATTGTGCAGCTCTCATCAGAGAAAACGGCTGGACAATCCCTGACGGATATCCATTCAAATAAGGGGTTGCGAATATTTGTTAGGTCATCCTGCGCAAGGTAAAAATACGGCAAAAAATTCTAAGATTCTGAATCGAGTTCAGAATGACAGAATTTTTTGCCGTACTGACATGAAAGCTCCCCACCCTAACCCTCCCCGAGCAGGGGAGGGAATTGTATATCGTCATTGCGAGCGAAGGTTCTCAATCAAGTAAGAGATTCTTCGGTCGCAGGCTCCCTCAGAATGACGCAAACCTTGCAAATTAGTCGTCATTGCGAGCGGATGCGAAGCAATCCAGGGGAAATGTATGAAAAAAGATATCTTCTTATTAACCTATTAACTTATTTCTTATTAACTTTTCTATGGATTGCCACGGCAGGCTCTGCCCTCCTCGCAATAACAAGCCATTTGTTATCCTGAACCGGCGTGAGCGAAGGTTCTCCTTTTTGTTAGGGATCCTTCGGCTAAAGCCTCAGGATGACAGTAATTTTATCCCCTCTCCGAGGGTGAACAGATGGCTTGATTTGTCGAGTTATTATAAGGAAAGCAACGTTCTAAAACTAAATATCCAATCCGGTAAACATTTCAAGTGACGTTACTGTCTTAAGATGAGGGAAATCCTCAATATCATTATTGTGAACAAAGTCTATAGCTTCATTACGAGCCAGCTCCAGAATTTTCGCATCACGAACAATATCAGAAATTATCAAATCAGGCAGCCCGCTCTGACGAGTTCCCAAAAACTCCCCGGGTCCACGCAATTGCAAATCTTTTTCGGCAATAACAAAGCCATCATTCGTTTCCGTCATTATAGCAAGTCTTTCACGGGTTTCCTGAGAACGTGAAGATGTTATTAAAACACAATATGACTGCAAAGAATTTCTGCCAACCCGTCCGCGAAGCTGGTGCAGTTGTGAAAGTCCAAATCTTTCCGCATTTTCTATCACCATAACTGTCGCATTCGGAACATCAACCCCGACTTCAACAACGGTTGTTGATACCAAAATATCATACACTCCATCCTTGAAATCACGCATAACTTCATCTTTTTCATCATTTTTAAGCTTACCGTGAAGCAGCCCGATTTTAAACTGCGGGAACACATCATTCTGCAACCGTTCAGCCTCAATCGTTGCGGCTTTAGCGGACAGAGTTTCGCTTTCATCAATCAACGGATAAACCACGTAAGCCTGCCGACCATCTTCCACTTCACGCTTAATCAAATCCCACACAGCTTTATGAGAACCCGTCAGCGTAGTTTTAATCGGTTTTCTGCCTTTTGGAAGCTCATTTATAACAGTCAAATCCAAATCCCCGTGAACAGTTAACGCAAGAGTTCTTGGAATAGGAGTTGCCGTCATTGTAAGGATTTGCGGATTTTGTGATTTTTTCTTCAAAACATTTCGCTGCTTAACCCCAAACCTATGCTGCTCATCAACAACAATTGCACCCAAATTATTAAACTCGACATTTTCTTGAATTAGTGCGTGCGTTCCGACCGCGATATGAGTTTGACCATTTTTCAAATCGGTTTCAAATTTTTGACGGACACGTTTGCCATGACTACCTAGAAACAAACCTACGCTAAGTCCCATTGGAGTGAGCCACTGAACAAGATTATTATAATGCTGCTGGGCAAGAATCTCTGTCGGAGCCATCAACGCTCCCTGATAACCGTTTTCAATAGCTGCAAGAAGCATTATTGTGGCAACAACAGTTTTACCGCTGCCGACATCACCCTGTAAAAGACGCTGCATCGGAGTATCGGAATCCATATCATTAAGAATTTCATTCACCGCTTGTTTTTGCCCCGAAGTCAGTTCAAACGGCAAACTTTTGATAAACTGCTGAACCAATCCGTCCTGATGAATCTTTAGTGAATATGAAGAAGTATTTTTCGCCGTCATTTCCCTAAGTCTTATGAGTTTAAGCTGAACTAAAAACAGCTCTTCAAAAATAAGAGAAAACCTTGCTCGTTCCAAATTACTCATAGAATCAGGAAAATGAATTTGCTCAACCGCCTCCTTTTTATCCATCAAACCTAATCGGTTACGGATTTCGTCGGGAATAATATTTTTAATATCATTTTTGTAGAGTTCAACGGCATTAAAAATAGCTTTGCGCAGCGTTTTTATACTCAAACCTTCACAAACCGTATAAATAGGGACAATTCGCGCGACATTCAAATTATTTTTACTGTCGTCCATAAAATCACCGCTCATAATAGAATACGTCGGTTTATCCATTGTTAATTGGTTATTATAAGAATTGAGCTTCACAACCCCAGATACCATAATCCCGGAATTCACAGGGAACTGAGATTTCATCCTCTCTAAAAGATAACGGTTGCCTTTTGCATTGAAAAAGCTTAACTCAAAACGACCGCTTTCATCAGAAATTACAACTTTTGTCACGGACAAATTATTTCTTGTATTAAAAGTTGAAACAGACTTAATGAATCCGAAAACAGAAGTTGTCTGTCCTTCTTTCAAATTCTTAATAAGAGTCCTGGAAGAGTAATCAATGTGCTTTTTAGGGAAATACATCATCAAATCTTGAGCTGTAAAAATTCCAAGCTTATTGAACTTATACGCAACTTTCGGACCGACACCTTTGATATACATTACATCGACTTCTGACGGATGTTTTTGGCGTTGAATCTGCATATTCTGCTCTTCTTCCTGCTCCTGATGCTCCTGCTGCAAATCAGCTTTTATCGTTCGGATTAACTGTTCAATAGCCTTTCGCCTGCCGGGTACAGACTCCATCGGATAACGCTCAAACGCTTCAACGACAACCGCCCAGCGCGGGTTTTTCTTTGATTTTTTATAATTCTTTTTGGCTTCCTCTTTTATAAAACTTGAAAAATTACGAGTTTTCCCGTGAATATCAATATACCGATACTTCACCTCAATATCTATTGCTGCCTTAATTTTATCAAGATTATCTACCATATCCCCTCGCATAGTAAATTTTAGCATAAATATTATTCTAAAGAACTAACAAAAAATTATATTTCATGATTTAATATGAATGTATGAAAATCCCCGCAATAAAAAATATAAGAAATATCGGAATAGCAGCACTGACAACAGGAGCAATTATGTTTGCGCCGCTAACTGCTTCTGCACGAAACAACACCAAAGGCGACAGCTTTGAAAGAACAACCGCAACAGTATCGGTTTCGGGAACAAGTACAGACAGAGTACTTTCAAGTGCTCCCGATCCCTCAGTAAACCTGTTTGGAGAAGAAAGAACCGCAGTATTTGTAATAGATATTACAAATAATATTTTGTACGAATATGATGAAGACGGTTTTGCACAATGTGCCTACAAAGTAGCCTCAGGAAAAAAATCTACACCAACATCGACAGGCGTTCGCGTCGTAAGCCATACCGAAACATATCCTTACAGTACAGCACCAAAAGCGACTAAGCGAAGGAAAAATCCTAATGATTACGGGCCGAAAATCATTGTACTTGAAGTTCTTGACCCAAATACCGGAGAAACCTGGTCAAACGGTGAATTTATCCACGGGAACAATAATCCGTCTTCACTTGGTAAACACGCATCCGGCGGCTGCATAAGAATGGATAATGAGGTTATAAAAGAGCTTTCGCAAAAAGTTAAACGCGGAGATATTGTACTCATCAAAAAATAACCCCATTTGCTAAGAGCCTGAATTTATGCTATGATTTCATCAATTGGAGGCGTAATGAGTATAATTTCGGATGATAACGATTTTGTAAAAAAAACAGTAGAGAAAAAAAATCCTGTAATCAAAGCAGAAGCAGTTGATTTAGATAAGAACTTTGAAAACTGTATCCGCCCGAAGTCTTTTGACACCTACATCGGACAATCCGCGCTAAAAGATACCCTGAAAATCACGATTGAAGCGGCAAAGAAACGAGAACTTCCGCTTGATCACCTGTTGTTTTACGGGCCTCCGGGGCTTGGAAAAACCACACTAGCAGGAGTAATTGCTCAGGAAATGGGTGTTGAGATTAAAATTACATCTGCTCCGGCATTGGAACGCCCGCGGGATATTATCGGAATTCTAATGTCACTTCAAGGAGGAGAAATCCTGTTTATAGACGAAATCCACCGATTAAATAAAGTTGCGGAAGAAATCCTTTACCCTGCAATGGAGGATTTTTACCTTGATATGACAACAGGAAAAAGCCAAACAGTTAAAACGCTGAGAGTTCCGCTGCCAAAGTTCACCCTAATCGGTGCAACAACAAAAGCCGGCGAACTTTCAGGACCATTACGGGATAGATTTGGAATCATCCACCGGCTTGAATTCTACACGGACAAAGAATTATCACAAGTAATCAAGCGTACCGCCGGAATCCTTGATATTGAAATTGATGAAAAAGGCGCACTTGCTATCGCAAGACGTTCTCGCGGAACCCCGCGTATCGCCAACAGATTGATTAAACGAGTAAGCGATTACGCACTTGTAAAATATAACGGAAAAATCACCGAAGAAATCGCAAATGAATCTCTTGATATATTGAAAATCGATGAATTCGGACTGGACACAACCGACAGAAACCTATTGAAATTAATCATTGAAAAATACGACGGCGGCCCTGTCGGCGTAGAAACAATCGCCGCCGCAATAGGAGAAGATGTCCGAACAATTGAAGATGTGTGCGAACCGTTCTTACTTCAAGCCGGACTACTACAAAGAACACCGCGCGGAAGGAAGGTTTCACCTGCAACATACCGTCACCTCGGTTACAGAACATCCACCCCGTCAACTCAACAGAGCTTGTTTTAAGAGGTAAAGAATATTTCATCTTTTTGAATTAGTTAAAAAATAACGTGTTATGCTATAATCCGAGTATGGAATGTCCAAAGTGCGGAGCGGAAATAGATAAAAGTACAATAGTTTGTCCGAATTGCAAAAAGGTGCTGAAAATAATCTGCCCTGATTGCAAAACTGTCAACACGAAAAATATCTGCAAAAAATGCGGTAAAATTTTGGTGACAAAATGCGCGAAGTGTGGAAAAATTAACCTTACAAAAAACAAAAAATGTGTAAAATGCGGATATTCAACAGAAATAAGTGCCGTACTTAATGAATCTAATGCCGAATCATTTGCAGTATTGAGAATAGATTTCCCAAACAGCGATGTGGTAAAATCAAAACTTGGTTCAAACCAGCTTTATCAAAAATTCAAAAATAACCTTGATTTACTCATAAAAAATTATGTCGCAACACTAAATATTCGGCGTCAGGTTATAAATAACGAAACTTATATAATAAGGTTTAACAAGGATTATACACTCTCAGCTTCCGCAAATTCCGCTATACAAACAACGATTGAATTAATAAATATAATTACCAAATTAAACGTAAAACTGCTTGAAAAAAAACAAGTTGCCTTGAAGTGTAATTTTACCATCATGAAACGTGACGCCGATAAAAATCCGTATAACATCAATACGAATTTTCAAGCAAACATGATTCACCAAAACGCCGACAAATCAAAGAAAGCATTGGATGCATTTCAAGTAATAACAGACGACAGTTTTTACGAATATTATCGCGAGCACTACAAGATGGATTCGCTTGATTCAACATTAGTTGACGGTGAAATGATTAGATTTTTTGAGATTGATTTAAAAGAATTTGTCAACCTCGAAAACCTGATGAATGATAACCTGAAATATGAAGATGAATCCGAAGTTCCTGAATTTGTCCAAAACGCTCTGCTTGACCAGGACAAACTGACAAAAGACACCCTCAAAGAAGAAAACAGCCCCGATAGTGAATATGACGTCTACAACATTGATGATATGATTAATTTTGACCAAATCAATTGCTCATTTATCAGATGTGAAAGTATCAATGTCCTTGATTATGTGGTGAAAGTTCTTCAACAAAACCCTATGGGAATACTCGGACTTAAAGCCCGCGATATGTATCAGCCGTACACCTTGAAACTATTATCCGCCGTAGATGAGATGGGAATCTACGATAACGTCATTCCGATAACCTGCAGCGATGAGATGAAATACACTCCGTACTCATTTTTCAGAAACCTCATTTCCTCCGTTTTTGATTATACAATTTCTCAAAAACTCATTGACTCAAACGATTTTTCAATATTTAACAAAGTCGGAGGAGAACAGGAAGTTAAAGATTTAATCAAGCTTACCCAACGTCCGATGGAGGATCTTGACAGCATTAGGGACAGATATTTCCAAATATTCTTATCAATACTTCAAGTTATCCCGAATACCTTAATATACATTGAAAGTTTTGAAAAAATTGATCCAAGTTCAATGTTCGTCTTAGAACAACTGTTCGATCATCTGGAAGAACTGAATATAAGTTATCTGCTATCGTATGATAAAGATTTTTCACTACACAAAAATGCGCACTTCTTGTTATCAAGACCTTACTATACGGAAATCGCCCTGACGACAACTCCGGATGATGTGATAATTAATGCCTCCCCTGAATTCTATCAAAATGTTCTGACCGATTTCTATTTCCAACGGATTCTAAAATACGCTTGCGGCAGCACATTATTTTTAGATATTGCAATTCAATATCTGCTGGAATCAGGAGTGTATCAATATAGCGGAAATTCCATTGTAATGACAAACCCCAAAACAATTATTGTTCCTTCAGGGTTGGAAAAATTGTATCAACGCAGAATTAATCTGTTAAAAAGTGACTCCGAAACTATTAATTTCCTGACAATATTAGTTCTGTTAGGTACAAGAATAGACGAAAAAACAATTCTTGCACTAGACATTCCAAAATGGGAACAAATAGCTGAACAACTGGCAGATATGGGCTATATCTATTCTTATAATGACTGTATCTATTTCTCAAACTATAACATTTTGAAAAAAAGTCTTCTTGAAACACTCAAGCCTGAAGAGCTGACTGAAATTGCACAGATTTTATTTATCAAGATTTTCTCAGACGACATTCCAAGTCCGATAAAAGCCTACCTGTATGAACTTTCAAACGATGGACAAAATGCAATCATTCAATGGGAAAACCTTGCCAATACAAGCCTTTCTATGGGGGATATTTCAACCTACTTATCCTGCTGCGCAAAGATATTGGAATCATTAGAAAAATACTCCTCTGAATGGAACCCTGAAGAACTTGAGCTGTACAAAAAGTCATTATTTGAAAACATTTCAAACAATATGGTTGAATATGTGCCCGAAAAAACTAAAAAACTTGCAGAACAAACATTACTAAATCTTCAAAAATCACAAAATAACGAAAGTTATATTGCAGTCTGCACAAAGATGATTCAAGGCTCAATCACCCACGGTGAATACCTTTACGCATTAAACCTGACCCATTCGATGTTATCTTCAATGGAAAAATCTTCACTTGATCCGGTATCTGCAGATTTTAATATGACTTTTCTGCTTATGTCCGTTATTTATGTCAAAATTCTGTTCAATATCGGAGCTTATGAAGACTGTCTTGATATCGGTTACAACATACTTAACGTAATTGATAATGAAAAACTAAACTCTATTCAATACTCGGTTGTTTCAAAAGAAGAATTTAAGTATTTAATCTCCGAATGCGTCGCATATATCGCATTAACAGTTGTTATCACAATGAAGGACGACGTAAAAGACTTCCTGGAAACAACAAAAAAACTGCTGGATTTTATCCCGAATGAATTTTCAATATTTGTACAACTGCAAAATCTCCTCAAGGGTGAACCGGTTTCAATAAATACTCAGCCGCAAACAAATAGCATTTGCGCAATAATATCCTTTATAGTAAATGCCTTTATCAAACACAAAAACAATCCTGATGATTTTGCTAAAGAAATATACCAAGCAAAACTTATTGCAAATGAATCTATGCAGAATCAGTTTGAAACATTCACCGACTTATTAATCGGCTATGCCTACATAAAAAAACAATCCTACAAAAAAGCATCCGCAATGATTTACAAAATCATTAAAGACGCAAAAGAAAAAGGAATGAACGCTATTACACACACCGGCTGGTATATTATGAGCATTTTAAACATTGCGGAAGGGAAGTTTGATATAGCTTACGGAGCGTTGAATAATTCTACAATACAAATGGAAAAAAGCGGTGGTATCAGCGAATATTTAACAATGTTACATAAAGTTAATATGTACAAAGTTTTGAAAAATATGAATTCTCCAGACCAGGCGCAAATTTGCCTAAATCAAGCCTCTAATATTATTCAAAAATACGGAATTAATTTTAACCTCAATATTGACAACACATAATTTGTGTAAGAAAATTCAAGTATAAAACTAGCTATCCGTTTAATATTTGTTCAGAAAGAGAGGAAAAATGAAGATTTTATTTGCGTCTGCCGAAGTTGCACCGTTTTCAAAAGCCGGAGGACTGGCTGATGTTATTGGAAGTCTGCCAAAACACCTTGAAAAAGATGCAGAAATTGCGATATTTACACCACTTCACGGATGTATTGATAAAGAAAAATACGCGATTAAAGAACTTGAAAATTCTGAAATGTGGCTGACTTTCGGGTCTTCTCCGCAAAAATTTAACCTCTTTATGACAAAACTTCCGGGAACAAATATAAACGTATTCTTTGTAAAAAATGACTGGTATTTTTCTTGCTTTAAAGAAGTTTATCCAAAATATTTGGATACGAATTATGAGCACGAAAGATACATATCATTTTCGCTTGCGGTAATGGAATATGCAAAAGCATTGAATTTTAAAGCTGACGTTATTCACGCAAACGACTGGCATACGGCAATGATTCCAATGTATCTGCATTCAAATTATAAATTTGACGAATTTTGGAAAGATACAAAATGTGTATTTGAAATACATAACCTTGCCTACCAGGGAATATGGTTTGAAAATGTTATAGATTTTGCAAACATGAGAAAAGATATTGTATACAACCAATGGGGCTGTGAACACTATAACCGCGTAAATTGGATGAAAGGAGCAATCCAATATTCTGACAGAGTTGTTGCGGTTTCTCCAACTTACTCAAGAGAAATTTTGGGTTCAGAATACGGTGAAAATCTTGATTATACATTGCGTGGCGTACAATACAAGCTTCGCGGAATCCTTAACGGTATTGACTATACAGTATTTGACCCTAAAAAAGATAAACACATAGCAAAAAATTACGACGTGAAAACGGTTGAATACAAAGAAGAAAATAAGAAAGCCTTATGTAAATATTTCGGACTAAAATACAATCCTGACAGACCGCTAATCGGCTTTGTTTCAAGACTTGTCGGACAAAAAGGTATTGATTTAATCCGCGATATGCAATACGAGCTTCAAAAGCTTGACGCAGATTTTGTATTTATGGGAAGCGGCGATAACAACTATGAAAACTTGTTCATATGGTTATCCAACAATACCCCGAATATCAGAACTTTTGTCGGATATGATGCAAAACTGGCAAACCTGATTTATGCGGGCTCGGACTTTTTCCTAATGCCTTCTAAATTTGAACCTTGCGGCTTGAGTCAACTCATTGCAATGCGCTACGGTTCATTGCCGATTGTCAGAGCAACAGGCGGACTTGAAGATACTGTAACAGGCTATCCTTTAGATAACTCTAACGGATTCAAATTCTGGGCATACAACGGCTGGGATATGCTTAATGCAATAAAATGCGCACTATACGTTTATACAGATAAATACGTGTTTAACGCAATGAGAAAATCTGCAATGGAAGCTGATTTTTCTTGGAAACGCAGTTCCGCTCAATACCTTGATATGTATAGAGAAATCACAGGGAAAAAGTAAACAAAGAAACAAAACGGCGGCGGCAAAATTTTGCCGCCGCCGTTTTGTTATAATCCGAGTTTTTTATTTAGTTTAAGAATATCTATAATATCAAGCACTGATATAATTTCATTGGACAACTGTACAAATTCTTCTTTTTGTAAAGGTTTAGCTCCGCCCATCTTGAACATATCACGCCCGGTTTGAACTAAAAGAACTACTTTGTTGTCTTTAAAAGCTACTCTTATATACTTAGCTTTATACACCTGTTTAATATTTTTCAACCGCTCTATAAATGCAGTAGTTAAAATATATCTTGCTTCAATTTGATTCTTAGAATATATGTTAAATTGCTTCATAAAATCAGTATCTTCTAAATGTACAACTTCAAAATTGTTTTTACGTGCCATTAAATTCAGCTTTGTATTACTTTTTTCTACAATAAAAGTGTGACCTTTAAACGTTTTATTCATATCAATTTCAACAATCAGACCACAAAAATACTTTGATAAAATAATATCAGCAAAAAATTTAGCCACAGCAACAGATAACACCAGACTAATAAATTTGAGAGATAATAATAACACTCCAATGTTGTCAAGCATAGAAGTAAAATGCAGCATAAAAAATATTAAACCGGTTACGAACAATAGCGACCCCATAAAAGATAAAAAATACGCTGCTAACACATATACAATCACTTGAGCCAAACGAGAGGTTGCAGCATCTGCAATTTTCAAATTTATATCATTATGTTTTCCGACTATAAAATCATCAAAAATCAGCCGCTGAAAATCTAATACATTTAGATATCTCAAATACTCAAAATCAAAAATCGCCGTATCACGAAAAGCCACATTAGACCATTCAAAATTTCCAAAGATTTTAACAAAATCAGGCATAAATAAATTTTTCACAGTACACTCTGCAGATTTAGAAGCCGCCGAAAAACCTGTTTTCTCTGTTTCCTTCGCTATAACATCCTGCCTTAAATTTTCATACTTACCAATATTATTTTTTATTTTTTCAACATAAAAATCACTAAGTTTTACCATCAAATCATACTTCGTCTTAGCGTCCATAAACAGCCTCCTGATTTGGTATCATTCTAACATATCTAAGTAATACAACACAAGTACTTGCGAAAAAATCATTTATATTATATGATAGACACATAATAAGAAATGTGAGGAAAAATATGGATCAAATAATTAAAGTAGCGTGGGATTTAAACGAAAACACCGATAACAGATATAAATTGGTTTATGAAATTGCTGAACTTGCTAAAAAAATCGTTGACGAAAATCAAGCAAGAAAAGCTAGAGAAGATTTCGGATTTGAAGAAACTCACGAAACTACTTATACTAAAGAAAATCCTGTTGAACACGCTTTAATGGTTAAAGCTTCAGAAGCTGACGACAACAGATTAGTAGGTTAATAAAATTTTAAAATAAGGCACAAGACCACTAAGGGTTATTGTGCCTTATACTATATCAGGGGTTAATATATGACAACAATGCAAGATACTTTAGATTATATTGAAGAATTTACCGACGGGTTTCGACCTGAAATCGGGATAGTCCTAGGGTCAGGGTTAGGAGAATTGGCGGACGAATATTGCGAATTCGCAATACCTTACGACAAAATCCCGGGATTTGTAAAATCAACCGTTAAAGGTCACAAAGGGCAATTGGTTTTTGCAGTGATTAATAACCGCAAAGTTGTCATGATGCAAGGCAGAAACCACTTTTATGAAGGTCATTCAATGCAGGATATCACATACCCTATCAAGGTAATGAAACAACTCGGAGTTGAAAAAGTTATCCTGACAAACGCTGCAGGCGCGATAAATAAAAGTTTCGTTCCGGGAGATTTAATGGTAATTACCGACCATATTAACATGATGGGAACAAATCCGCTTATCGGAAAAAACGACGACGAATTAGGAACAAGGTTCCCTGATATGTCAGAAATTTATAACAAAAACCTTATAAAACTCGTTGATGCCGCAGGCAGGATCCTGAAACTAAACCTTAGACACGGTGTATATGTTGCCTCTACCGGTCCAAGCTATGAAACCCCTGCTGAAATCAAAATGGCAAGATTTTTTGGCGCGGATGCAGCAGGAATGTCTACCGTTCCCGAAGCAATCGTCGCAAACTACTGCGGAATGAAAGTTATCGGAATAAGCTGTATTTCAAACTACGCAGCAGGAATTTCAACAAAGAAACTTACCCACGAGGAAGTCATCGAAACGACAAACAGCGTAAAAGCTAAATTCAAAGAACTTGTTTTACTGTTAATAAAGAATATTTAATTTATTTCAAAACTTCCTTAAAATAATCAGGATTATCCTTGGCTTTTACCGCGCAAGAAATTCCGTTTTTGTTGTTAGTATTATTAGAATTACAATAAGTATTTTGGTTTGTGTAATAAGTTCCAACTGCACCCATAGGTAACAACTCGCCATCAACTAGTTGGAAAGTAAACAGGTCAATACCCCAAACATTCGGTTTCACATTGAATCCGTTAATGTCAACAGAAATAAATATTATTTGCATTTTTTTACTAACGTCATCTCCTAATTGATTATAGTTCTCAAAATATATTGAAGTCCCATTTTGTAACACCAATATTCCATCATCAATAAAGTGGATATAAGCATCAGTTTTCTTATCAAAAGCCTTATAACCCTTTTCTCTGTGTGAATAATGACACAACGGATTATTTTTAACACCGTTCAAATAAGAACCGCAGTCCAGAACTCCTGTCATATACTTTTGAAACTCCTTGTAAAATGTATTTGATTCATAAGAAGAAGCATCTGTAGACACATCCTCCGCATTCATCCGTCTTATGACCTGCTGTATCGTAGAATAGGATTTTAAAAACTGACTTCTGTAACGTTTTGCCTTATACGAAGTCATTAGATTCGGAATGGTCATCGCGGCGACTACGCCGATTATGCCGAGGGTGATGAGGACCTCCGCAAGGGTAAATGCGGATTTTTGCCCCCTCACCCTACCCCTCTCCCACAAGGGGCGAGGGAAACTATCAGTTCTCTGATTTCGAGGAGGATTACTTTTTGTCATTCCGGGCTCCGACCCGGAATCTATCAATGTTAGTTTATCCCGTAGGGTGTTTCCATCAAATTGGATAGACCCTGAATCAGCTACGCATACACGCTCACTCAATTTGTCACAAGATTTGTCAAGGGTGACCCCCACCCCTTTACTTCCCCTCCCACAAGGGGCGGGGATT
>JAMPCZ010000045.1 GCA_023665935.1 Muribaculaceae bacterium
ACCAATATCTCAACGTCCGAAATCAGTTCTATAATGTCACAAGTTAACTGCCAGCAAGTTGATTCGCGCGTTTTTATACTCCCGTCAGGGCTGAAAGTCGGCTGGAATCTTAATGGCAAGTATGCCGTTGCCGAAACTTTCGGGCTGGGCAACCCTGAAAAACTACAATCAGAATCCGAACAATTTTTCAAAAAACTGGACAACATTACCCAAAGAAATGTACGGCTAATTGAATCCAGCGAATTTTTCTATTTTAATTACGAAACTTCTTACACGAGCATCAAAGATATTTATACAACCCTGAAAAGCCAAGGTGCAGAACGAATTTTCACGACCCCGAACAATGAAGTGGTTGCAAACATTGACGGACAGGATGTTAAATATTACAAAAGAAACAACGATGAAAATTTCACACTTGAAGTTGAACAAGTTGTCAGAATTCTGAACATAGGAATGCACGGAAACGTAGAAGGGCGTAATGTTTCTTACGGTCTGCAAAATTTAAAAATCCGAACTAATATTAAACCGGAAGAATTAAAACAACTTTTATACCAAGCAAATTATCTTTTTTATGCGTCAAACGGACAAACCCCGTTAAAAAACAGTGACGCTGTATTAAATTGGGTTTTAAAAGACGGATATTACACCGCTGAATTCACTGGAAGCAATAATGCCGCCATAACAAAAGAAGCTGAAATCATATTCAGAAAACTCAACAGAATATCGGGCAGAGATTTGCGCTACATCAATGATATTTCAACTACAATTTACACATACTCAACAAACTACACTGACAAAGGAACTCTTTTAAATACACTTGTTGAACATGGTGCAGAAGAACTTGTTGAAAACGGAGATGAAATATCCTGCAAACTCTTCGGGATGGAAATGGTTTATTCCAAGAAAAACGGTTCAAACGGTTACACCCTGGATATCACACAGGTTACAGACAAAGCAAGCTGCGAGGATGTAATAAACGATTTGAACGAGGAATACGGGCTTAATATCCAGGAAATGACATATAACAAAATTAAAGAGCGGTTAGACAGTGAAAATATGCGCCTGGAATCAGAATCAGTGATGGACGACAATTCAATAGTTCTAACAATTGAGGTTTAGTAATATGGGAAAGATGAAAATAAGATTATACCCTGACGGAAGTATTCAAATGGAAACGGAAGGGATAAAAGGTAAAAAATGCGCGGATTATGCAAAAGTATTAGAAAAGCTTGCTGATGCTAAAGTATACTCCCTTGAACGCACAGAAGAATATTACCAAAATGAACTTTTACTTGACGAAACACAACATTTAAAGGATAATTAGAAGGCGGGTTTGAATGTAAATTTTACAAAGATCCCAAATGCACAATACCCTACAAAACAAAGAGGGGTGTCCGAGTGGCTTAAGGTGCAATCTTGGAAAGGTTGTGTGGGGGTAACTCCACCGAGAGTTCGAATCTCTTCCCCTCTGCCATAAAAAGCTTCAACAACAGTTGAAGCTTTTTATTCACATTTGTTTGGAGCGAAACCCCAACCTACCGGCTCAACAAACCAGTTTTGTCCCTGAGTAATTAAAGAGCATTTTAAACTTGTTGGGCAAGTATGCCCAACCGACGTACCCTAAAAACAAATATTTTACATAAAATAATTAATCATTTCATCCGATATCCGAGATAGTATATTTTGAGCAGAATCTTTAATTACTGTAGAGTCACCGTTAAACATACTGTCTCGGCATACGAGTTCACGCACAAAATTGCGGTTTGGAGAATTTTTCCTGCACATAGAATCTACAACATTAGACATCACAGTATATGTTGCTAATGAGTGATCTGATTTCGGTTCAGGGTCTGCGATAACACGTTTTAACAAATCCACAACTTTTTGAGTCAATGGGATTGATGTTTTTTCAGCCTGCTTAAGAGTATCAGATTCTACATTTTTCATCAAAGAACTGGTAATCAATACAGGTTCATCATTTACTTCCAACACAAACGTATCCGAATTATCTACAGCTCCACAATGTATTGTCAGAGTATCCTCTTTCCCCATTGGTACAAGCTTTGAAAATTCATCTAAATCATTACCGTTTTCATTATTTAAACGCATTGAAACTGAATACATTGATGCATTTCCATCAGAAATTCTGCCGGAAAAGACATTATCAAAACCTTTAAATGTTAAATTCGAATTGTTATTTATTATCATTTGAAATCTCCTTTACACGGAGATTAAACCACCTGAATTTTATTTTTTGCTATTAATAATTCATTTTTCCTTCTTTAATAACCCTTGCAGCGCAGGAATAGCCTTTTCCCTCCTTTGAACAATCAGAAGTATCGTCTATATTGTAAGGCAAAAGTTTACCATCATCATACATTGCAAACCAAAAAATATCCCTCCCTATTTGATTCGGCTTGCTCAAACCATTTACATCAACCAAAAATACAAATCTTATTTTTTTCTGAATCAAGTCCCAGCACACACCCCCGGCTTTATTCTGAGCAAACACAAAACCTAAAATCGTACCATCAATAAGTTGAACAACCCGTGCCAGTGCAAAAACCCCATTACCGGCTGAATAAAATGAAGACCTAGTATCTTCACCATTTAAGTATTTATATGTTATTTTCTTTCGATTAACAACATTATAGTTAAAATCATTATAACCACCAGTTGAATAATCCTGTGCCAATTTAAGATGATTTTTATACGCATATATTATATTTTTGTTTGCAGCATCTTGTGAGTCACTATCTACATAACTTGCATAAGCCCACGAATCAGGCTCACCGCCAAAATCTTCAATAACAAGCTTGGTTGTTTCCGAAATTAGAGAATAAGTCTTTTTTAGTCTTTCCGTGTAACCCCTGTTTTGGATTCTTACTATTAACCCCGGAATCGTTAACGCACCGACAATACCGATAATGCCAATAGTTATAAGAATTTCAGCCAATGTGAACGCAATCTTAAGTCCATGATAGTTCTCTCTAGTATCGTCAGTTAAATTAAACAACTCAGCTCCTTTATGTTAACAAGTGTAATCTAATACGCAATTATATAACACTAACGTTCCTATATACTAACATATTTTACATACTTAAATTTAATATGTCAATATAATAACAAGAGGACTATATGAGAGTAAAAAAAGATATCAAGATGCTTCTTCTTGAAAATGACACGACAATTACAGATATTGCAAAAGAAATGACAAAACGTACCGGGAAATATTTTTCACGCTCAAACATTTCGCAAAAACTAATTCGCGGCACCCTCAAATATGAAGAAGCACTTTTGATTGGTGAAATTCTCGGATATGATTTAAAATTTGTGCGAATAAAACCTTATTTGTAAAAGATAATTGTGAATTACTTTTTGACAGGATTAAATTCCTTAATCAAGTTACGAATCTCTACTATTTCTGCATTTACAGGAGAATCACCGCAAGTCCAGCCCCGAAGATCCGCATAAAGCTTTTCATCCATTTCAGGTCCGTTGTATTTGCGCATCAATCTTAAACAGGTTGAGCGGGAAACACCCAGCTCCTGACTCAGCGGATTCAAAATTTCAATATCTTGCACCCCATCAGCTCTAAGCTTATTTAATGTTTCCATAAAAACTTCCTTAGTCGGGGACTTTTTAGGTTTTAAGACTTCTGCCAAATCTGTAACTTGAGATTTAAAACCTGCATCTTTCTCTTTATAAGAATTGATAAAATTCACTACACGTTTACTTGAAACGCCGTAAAGTTCAGCAATTTGCACAGGAGAATCACCGGATTTAAGCAACTCTGCTACAGCAGGTAAATTAACACGTCCAAAAGACAGAGGCGGCAAACCGTTTACCCTGGTTGGAATCTTGTTATCTCTTGCTGCAGTTTCCACAAGTTCAGGCTCAACCTTCAAGATATCTGCAATTTCATCAACAGAAATATAAGGTTTTGCTTCCATTACATCTAATATTCGGTTAGCATTAGGCAAAGCAACTCTTATAATCGGATCAAAACCGTTTTCAATCAAGAGTTTTCTCGCCATTGAATCATCTATACCTAATTTTTTAGCTAACTCTGAACGAGTCTTAACAGAATCAACCAAGGCTTTAAGTTCATCACCCGTAGGTAACTGGTCATATATCGCTTTACGCTCCTGCATTATTTTTTGTTTTGGTAATAAAATTCCGTTATTTTTCGCCAATGTAAGGACTTTAGCATACGTTAAGCCTGCTTTTTTGGCAACAGTACCAACAGGCATACCTGAACGCAACAATTCCAAAGCGTTTTGTAAATCTTCCTCAGAAACCTTTGCCCTTGAATCTGCACCTCTGCTAATTTCGGATTCATACGAACTTAAGCTTTTTTCAATATCAGCCATAGAACTATCTTTTCCGGCATTAAGAGTACGTTGCAGATTAGTCAAACTTTCTTTTGATACAATTTCGCCGTTATCCAAAGAATCCTTGCCGTTCTTTAACAAAACTTTTCTCATATCAGAAAGAGAAACTTTATAAATTTCAGCTAAATCTTTCAAAGTATTACCTTCTTCAATCTGCATTTCAAGCATCTTTAATTCATCCGTTGAGAATTTACGAATAGCTTTTTTACCGTTAGGCATATCCACTCCGCGTCTTGCTGCCTGCTGGATTTCGGATTCCATACGAATGAAAACATCGCCTATAGGGTTTCTTTCAAAGCTAACCTGCGCACCTTTTTGAGAGTTACTCATCGGGGCTAACTTCACTTGGGGTATAATGTTTCCTAAAGATTTTATATTCAATTTAATTCTCCTGATATTTATAACTTATATTTCAACAAAATCGGCATCTACGATTTCAGGCTTCATACGCAGCTTACTGGTCGGCTTTAAATACCTTGTATCAACAACCTCCGGAACAATAACATCCGAATCTTCAACTGCACGTGTAATCTTGTTATTAATCTGTTGAATTAATGGCTCAGGTTTTTTAACAAGCTTACCAAAAAACTTTCCAAACTTATGAGCAATACCAAAAGCCAAAAGTCCCAATGAGCCGAGAACAAAACCTAACCCGATTTGTTTGTTAGAAAACTTCTGTGAATGTTCAGCAGCTGAAACAGTTTCCGCCGTTTGAGCTTCCTGTCTATTATTCACACTGTTTTGGTATGTTGCAAACGAAGTAAAATTCACTCTTGAAATTGACATATTTTTCCTTTTTCCTTCCACACACTTACTGTAAAACATAAAAAGAAAATTTTTTGACGGTTTTGGTCATATTTATATACAAAACTACACATTTGTGTCCATTTTTTCTGCCTCGTGCCTTAAGAAGTCGTTTTGCATAGTCCGATTATATTCATCGTTCATAAAACGCATAAAACACCCGCCTTTTGAAAGTTCAAACCCTGCGCGAAGCTGTGATAAAATTGCATCCTGTTCTATGAAAGTTGAAAAATATTTATCATAATCAATTTCACGGTTTTGTTTAAAATATCCGATATCTTTAAATTCATTATAAATTCTTTCAATTTTTGAAGTTTCCAGGGAATCTGATTTTATTACGCCGTATACGTTTCTAACCTTATCTCTAAACTGCAATATTTCAGTTTTATAGTCACTTGCCATTTCTTTTAACAAAATGTCAATAGAATCCAAATTGCCGCAATCACGCAATTGTTTATAAGCACGTACCCAAGCGGCATTTTTATCATCCAACATTCCCGGTTGTAATATTGAATCAAGTTGATTTGAATTATATAAATTATCTAAAATAATTTTCTGAGCTTCTATATAATTATCCGTATAAGCTTCAATCGCTTTTTCTCCATATTCTTCGTGCCTTAAGACTTTCATATTTTGCAGATAATGTTGAAGCTCATGTCTTAACGCCTGAAAATTATCTATATCATCAACATTGGATGCATATTCAATGTTGAACTGAATAATATTCATAGATGGAATATATTGCATAAAACAAGGCATACCGGAAGGGAATTCTGCCGGCATCAATGCAGGTCTAACTTCATCCGGGATTCCTAATTTTTTGGTTAAATAGTTATAAGAATTGGACATAAAATCCGCAGCCTCAAATTTCAGCAATTCATTTGCCTCATCCGGAGTCATACCCAAATCATACATACCGCTTTTCAGCAAGCAATAAAGTTTAAAATTCCCGGCTTGTCCTACTGTTGCATTCTTAAAAACTGTCGCATTTTCCATAGGTTGATTCATTCGATCAATAACACTGCCTGTAAATTTCGGGGCTATTTTTTGAGTAACTCTGACGTTAGGGGTAAATCCGATTTGCATAATATCTCCATTATTTTAATAAACACTTGCGCTTACTAAAACATAAAAATACTATTTTTTGCTACTTGCCTGCAATAATTTTAGAATTTTTTAACGAAATAGTTTCTTTCAAATCATCAATAAACTCCTGTCGGTACAAAAACCCTAAATGCGCACCGTTATCAATCAGCACAACTTTATCTTTAGAATATTGCTTGAGTTTCTTTAACTGATTAGCATTGGTCAAATAATCAGTCAAAGAATGGTATATTTTATAATTTGAAGCATTTTCAAGATAATCGGATATTGAATGCAAACTAACCTCATAAGCTAAAGAGTCAATACTGTATTCCGAATCTTTTAGCAAATATTTCTGCGCGTAATCCTCATAATTCATATTATTCAAAGTATGGTAAATATCACTCTTCGCAGATTTTGAACCATTTTCAAGTGTAAAAATCAAATCCGAAAGTTTTTGATGCATAATAAACCCTGTTATAAGTTTTGCCTCATCATCCGAAAACGGAAGAAAATTAATTTCTGTATTATTATTTAAGGAATCCTTTGTTTCATAAAGCTTTAAAACCTTTGCGGCAGTTGATGCTACCCGCTGTTTTAAATCATCGGAAGAATTATTCCATTCTTGAGTATTTTTATCAATCTGCTTCATTGCATAAATAAGTTCAACAGGCGGACAGATTGAAATATATCGAGTATTCCCGAGTTGATTATTTTTATACTCTTTATCCGCCAAAAATAAAGAAGTCAAAGCTCCGAATGATGTTCCGATAAAAACTTTTTCTCCAAATTCACAACCATATTTATCATGCAAAGAATCAATAATTTTAGAAGTAACAACCCTTAAATTCTCCGCATCTTTTGACGGAAGTCCCGGAGTATAACCCTCCTCCATACTTTTCACAAATTCCCACTGAAAATGACTACCCTGAATAATCACGGAATACCCTTCATCATAAAACAATTTCGCCAAAAGTACAGAATGGCTTGACATTATGCCTTCGCCAATTGAAGGGTAAATAACAGCAAGCGGAGAATTTTTCTTATCTTTTTGCAAGATATAACGGAACTTGTAATTATCTCTGCCTTCAACAATATTCACAGAAGATATCTTGATTCGTCTGCTAAAACTCCGGTTCCACAAAGATAACTCGTTCCAAACAGATTCATCAACCCTCGGTAAATCAAACAACGCCGTCCTCATCGAATCTATCACTGGAGTTTGGGGATTAAAACCCGGCAAAATCATATCTGCGGATAATTTAAAATTCTCCGCAGTATTTGATTTTGAAATTGTATCATCAATATTTGCTCCGCCATATAAAAGATTTGGAGTAAGAATCTCAGATGAAACCTCAATTTTTACAAAATCTTCTTTTTTATCTTCTACAGGTTCGGTTATAGATTTTTTAACCTCAACAACAGTTCCAGGAGCCGCAGCCAAATCATTTTTATCAACAGGAACAAACAGTAAATCCGAAATATTTAACCTGTCCAAATTCGCGCATTTTATGTAACTGTCAATACCATATATCTTTTTTGCTATGTCGTAAGGATCAGCATAAGTTGATTCAACCATTTTGATAAGTGGCTGCATATAAGATGTTTTATTCACCGTCAAACCTGCCTTAATCGCAGCTAAAACAGGAGTTGCAATATAAGAGCCAGGATTTAATGCCGTATCCAGGAGCTTACCGATTACTCCGCGGAAACACGTAAACGATAAAACAGGACAAACAAAATACTTACCGGTTTTCATATGACATCCTGCAAGTGCCTGTTCCATATTCTCGCTTGACTGCTGAATATTAAACAAATGCTTTGCCGGGTCAAACATTCCGCCCAACCCCAAAACCGTGTTTGTAAAAAATCTGATTGTTTCATTCCTTGAGGTCTGAAAATCACGCTGAACAAGACTACTTACGAGTCTAATCGGGTACTCAATATTATTTGTGATACCTTGAATTCTCTCCATTCCGTATACCGGCATAACTGATGACCACAAAACATGCAAAGGTCTTATGGCGTATTTATTTAACCCCAAATTGAAATTAAAAATTTTTCGGTTTAAACCTTCCCACCTGTCATCACCCAAAAATTCATACCCGAAATCAGGATACTTGCTTTCCTGCGCAAAAACGACAAAATTATTTAAAATTAAACATAACAATAAACCCGCAGCAACTAATCTTTTTTTAAGCATTTTTCCTCTCATTAATTATTTATTCAAGGATTTAATTGTAATGCTTAAAAAACAAAACACATTACTCAACAGGTTAATAGATTTATCAGCGAAAAATTATGCCTGCGGGTCTATCAAAAATCTTTTCAATATAGCATTTACCAAATTAAATTTTGAAACCTTTTTTGATTTTGGAGTAAGCTGCGGCTCAAAATAAAAATCAATAGGAGCCTTATCTACACGCTTATCAGCCATAAGATTTCTCACACATTGCGCTGATTGATTATGATAATCAGCCTTCGCTTCAGACAACCTGCGCGCATCCGCAGCTGAAACATACGTACTAGCCTGAGTGTCGGACAACCCGTAATATGAGCGTACAAAATCCCTTGTTTCACGTATCTTGCCATGAATCTTTCCGATAGATTTTCCATCCCCGCCAAGATCAACAGTATGACCGGTAAGTATATACGGGCGCATAAGTTCACCTTGGGCTCCGCTCACATAAACAGATTTTACAGCCCTGCGCTGAGCATAATCTCTGTCATTATTTATCATAAAATTTATCAATCGTTCTCTTATAGATTTTTCAGTCGAAGTTTCAGACTTGTTTACTCTTACAGCTTTTCCTTCAGCCGCCCGCCTTGCTTCATTCATAGCCTTATTCAGCATTTTTACGATTTTGCCCTGCAAAAGTCTTATTGTATCCGCATTTGTAACCTGCCTGAATTGACCGTCTTCACACTTGAAAAAATATCTAGTCGGATGAATTGCCTCAAATGACGGAGTCTGATGCTGCACTGATACCCCCGGATTAATTCTGTTAATTTGCATAAAAACACCTCAAATTTGGACCATTGATTTAATTATTAAACCTCATAAAAATTTTATTGCCAGTAATATGTAACAGAATTTAACAAAAACGACACTAAACCTGTAAATTAACATCAAACATGATAAATTAGATATGTATTCTGATTTATTATAAAAGGAGGGACTATGAAAAAATTAGTTAAAATGTTACTATCCCTGGTTGTTCTTGCCTTCGGAATCATGCCTGCTACGGCGTTCCCGGATGTATCAGACAACTATTGGGCTGCATCACAGATTAAAATTTTATCAGAACAAGGTGTAATCGTCGGCTACCCTGACGGAACATTTAAGCCTGATGATTTTGTAACAAGAGCAGAATTTGCGGCAATGGCAATCCGTGCACTCGGTCAACAGCACACAAAAGTTGCCCAGCCTGTTCACTTTGCTGATATTAACGAAGACCATTGGGCTTACGAAGATATCCAAAAAGCTCTATATTTTGATTTAATTTCCTGCGACAAAGCCGGTGAAAAATTCAGACCTGAAGATTCTGTATCAAGAGCAGAATCTATGTCCGTAGCAGTTAACGCACTGACAACTGAAACTATCAGCACTGAGAAAGCTAAAGAAGTTCTTGCAAAAGCTTACGTCGATGCAAACACCATCCCTGAATGGTTTATCATCCCGGCAGGAAAAGCTGAAATCCTTGGTATGGTTGTAATTATGCCAAGTGCAAACAAAGCCGCTATGGAAGCTGAAAGACCTGCAACAAGAGCAGAAGTTGCAGCAATTCTATTCAGAATGATGGAAGAAGCTAAACTTAATCCTAACGCAAAACTGGCTGAAGCAATGAGAAAGAAAACCGGAGAAGGTTTTGTTATCGACAGCGCAACAGTTCAAGGCAGTGTAGGAACAATCCCTGCAGGAACAGTGGTTCCTATTCAGCTAAATACCTACATCAGCACACGCAGCTCTGAAGGCGGAACAATGTATTCTGCAAAAGTTCCACAAAACTATGTTACAACAGACAAATTTATACTTATCAGAGAAGGCGCAGAACTAAAAGGACAACTTCTTGATGTCAGACCGGGTAAGTATTTTGTAAGAAACGGAGTTTTGGTTCTTCAAAATTCACTTATCACAACAGAAAATGACCAAACTGCAAAATTCAACGCAACAGGTGAAATCAAAAAAGACAGAAACTGGTGGATGAAATTTGTTCGCTGGGCATTCAAAGGGGAACAACTTGAAATCCCTGCAGAAGGTACCGCAAATATGAAACTGTTAGAACCAATAAGAGTTGATCTCACAAACGGCTGGATTTTCGAATAAATATATCAGGGTGTGGACACCCTTTAATCGAAAAATAACTAAGTCTTAAAAGGAACCGAAATTTCAAAATGAAATTTCGGTTCCCCTTTTAATAAATCTATTATCTAACCAATCCAAGCCTTACGCTCAGCCGGAATATATGCTTGTAATGCCGGATTTTGTTTTTGATGTCCGCTATCAACTGCAAACGGGTTAGAGGCATTATTCCTCACAGGACTTACTCCCGAAACTTTTGTAACCTCAACCTTACGGTCACCTTTCAATAAATCAAGAAAAGGATTGCCCTCTTTTTTCGCTGCAAAAATCTGAATATCTTTTTTATTTGTAGCCGCAAGCTTCGACAAAATAACAGTATCATCACCTTTAACGTCTGACTTACCTGTTAAATACTTCAAGTCATCGGGCTTAAGATACGAAAAATTTTCTGAAATTTGCTTCACAGTAAAAGACATTTAACTTTTCCCTTTCCAATATTAAAAAAATTTTTTCGTAAAAATTGCTTAATCGTTACAATCTTTAATATTGAAAAA
This sequence comes from Muribaculaceae bacterium, assembly GCA_023665935.1. GTDB lineage: Bacteria > Cyanobacteriota > Vampirovibrionia > Gastranaerophilales > Gastranaerophilaceae > Zag111. The sequence goes on from JAMPCZ010000045.1 coordinate 11,139, forward strand.
ACAACTCATTTTTGGTATTATCAGCCTAGAGGAACAGATAATAAAGAGGTAAATATGTCAGGACATTCAAAGTGGTCAACAATTAAACACAAAAAAGCAAAAACAGACTCTCAAAGAGCTGCTGTATTCCAAAAATATTCAAGAGAACTGATTGTATCAGCAAGACTTGGCGGACCGGATCCTGCAGGAAATTTCCGTCTTAGAACAGCTATCGAAAAAGCTAAGGCTGCAGGGCTTCCTAACGATAACATCAAACGTGCAATAGACAAAGGTGCCGGTAACGGAGCCGCTGATAATTACGAAGAATTGACATACGAAGGATACGCCGCAGGCGGAGTTGCCGTTGTTGTAGACGCGATGACTGATAATAGAAACCGTACAGCAGGCGATGTGCGAAGTATTTTCACAAAATTCAACGGAAACCTGGGTACAACAGGCGCGGTTAGCTGGATGTTTGATAAAAAAGGTTCTATTGAGTTTGACACGGATGTTGATTTTGACAAACTGTTTGAAGCTGCAATCAATCTTGATGCTGAAGATGTAACAGAAGAAGAGGATTGCCTCAGAGTAATTACCTCCGTTGAAAATTTCCAAACCGTTGTTGAAGGATTGGAAGCTGAAGGGTTCAAAAGTACTACCGCAGAATTCACAAGAATTCCGCAAAACACAGTTGAGGTAACAGATTTAAAAACCGCAACTTCTGTTATGAGGCTCATTGAACGCCTTGAAGAACTTGATGATGTTCAAAATGTTTATGCAAATTGCGATATTCCTGATGAAATCGCAGAACAAGTCGAGGTTTAAAATTTGTTAGAAAAGCTTGAAAAACTTTCAAAAGTTCTTAATGAAAGCTACAGTGAAAAATCACTGACTTCTTTATTAGGGGCTTTTTTTCTAAAAAATTTCGGGATAGAAAATTTTTCAATTCAAACTGAACCCAAAGGTGACGCAGAGTTTTCTTACCCGATATTCAAGCACAAAAAAGCCATCGGCTCGCTGGATTTTTCAACCAAAACACTAGAACTTGAAAGTTTCCTGGAACTTGCAGCTCCATTTATTTCGCTCAAAGTTCAAAATATTATTCTGTCTGAAAAAATGCAGAAAAATATTAACTTCCACGAAACAATGAAAAATATTGCAAAAATCATTGAAACTCAATACGAACTAAATTATGTAATACCAATTATCGGAGAAATGCTTGACAAATTCTTTGAAAATGATTTAATTTATATTTTCCTGAGAATTGAAAGCACCGGAGCAAACATTTTAGTATGGCCGGGAGCGTGTAATGACAAATATATACTACAAAACGCAGCCTCAGAAACACCTCAAAAACTTTCGGACGATAAAAAAACATTAATGCTTCCGCTCAAAAGTGAAGGAAAAGAAGTCGGGGTAATTGCGGCAAAAAGCACAAGCCTGGAGATTTCGGAAAAAGATATTGATTATCTGACTCAACTTGGAGGGCAAATTGCAACCACAATCAATCGGGCAAATGTGTACGCTGAAATTCTTAAACACGCAACGTTGGATGCATTGACAGGATTTTACAACAGACGACAACTGGAAGAACGTATCAAGCAGGAGGTTTCAAACGCAAAACGTCAAAAAGCACCTCTTTGCGGTATTATGACAGACATAGACTTTTTCAAAGGGGTAAACGATACCTATGGACACGCCGTTGGTGATCTTGTCTTGAAAACAATTGCAAAAATTATCCGCGGGCAACTCCGGGAATACGATATAGCAGGACGTTACGGAGGCGAAGAATTTTCGCTGCTCTTACCGTTTACAAAAATTGAAGAAGCAAAAATGGTTGCCGAACGACTCAGACAGACAATTGAATCCCGAACAATTGATATCTCAAAAGTAAACCCTGATGCGGAAACAAAAACGATTAATGTTACATTGAGTCTTGGAATTTATGAAATAAACGAAAATGATAATGATGAAGATTTATTCAAAAAGGCTGACAAAGCCCTTTATCAGGCAAAAAACACAGGAAGAAATAAGGTAGTAGTCTACAATGAATAATTTTGAAAAAACGTGTAAATCACTCGAAGATACAAAAAATTTAGCATATAAATTTGCTAAACTTATAGAAGACAAAGGCTGTTTCATAAACCTATACGGTGAAATCGGAGCAGGAAAAACCGCATTTGTGAAACTTGTCGCAGAAGCCATCGGCATCACTGAAAAAGTAACCAGCCCGAGTTTTGTTATTCTGAACGAATATCACAGCGCAAAAATTCCGGTCTATCATTTTGATTTATACAGACTGGAAAACGAAGGGATAAAAACAATTGCCGATGAATTGCGGGAATATTCGGAAGGCAAACAGATAACTTTTGTTGAATGGGCTGAATTCTCTCAAGATGAAATCCCATTTAACCATATAAAAATTAATGTAACCTACGACGATAATGATTATAGAAAATACACATTCATCGGACTCGGACAAGATTGTATTGATATTGTAAAAGGATTAGAATAGTGAAAATTTTAGTTTTTGATACCTGTTTGGATAAAATGTATGTAACACTAGCTCAGGACGAAAAAATCCTGACCTCAAGAATCGTTACAAACCAAGGAAATAAATATCATTCGGCGTTTTTAATTTCTACAATAAAAGAGGTGTTGAGGGAAAATAATTTAACCCCGCAAGACATTGACGCGCTCGGAACAAACATCGGACCGGGAAGTTTTACCGGAATCAGAGCCTGCACAACGGTTGCCAGAATGCTTGCCCAACAGCTTAATATCAAAGCAGTCGGGGTTTCGTCCTTAGAAATTTTAGCGGAACTTAACACCGAAAATAAGCCGACTATTGTCGCCCTTGATGCAAGAAAAAACTGTGCATACCTATACAAAGACAACGAAATAAAAGGTGCGGTACAAATTGAAGAAATTAAGCAAATACTTGAAAAAGATTCCTACACCCTAATTACGGATGATAAACTCCAGCCGATTTTGGGCGGGAAATCGTACCAGCAGCAAGAGTACCCTTTGGGCGAAATCCTTGCAGGTTTAACATTCAAAAAACTCCAAAGCGAAGAAACCAAATGGCAAAATCTTAAGCCGCTATATATTCAGCCGCCGGGAGTAGGCGGTAATATTGCGCATTTGATTAAATAGGACATAAAAGAGCAAAAAATTCTAAGAATAACAGTGTTTTTATAATTATTGTGTAAACTTGTATATATGTCCCTACCCCCCTCTTGCAATCTGTGAAAAATAGTGTACAATAGAATGATATACAACCACGGTTATTCGTAACCTAAGTACAAAATCAGGAGAAAAAAGATGTACGAAGATGAAAAATTAGTATGTGAAGATTGCGGAAAAGAATTTATCTTCACTGCCGGAGAACAAGAATTCTACGCAGAAAAAGGCTTGGTGAACAAACCTAAAAGATGTCCGGAACGCCGTTTAGCTCGCAGAAAAAGCAACAG
>JAMPCZ010000046.1 GCA_023665935.1 Muribaculaceae bacterium
AGTCTTGACGCAAGTGTGAGCGGTGGCGTTTATGGCGAGGCGCAAGAAGCCGAAGAATCTCATAAATTAATCCCCACCCTGGATGGACACTAGTCGAACCAGCGAAGGAACAAGCCGTGTGAGCCTGCGTGCCGAATGGGTAAGGGCTAGGGTGAGGGTTTGATATTCTATGATTATTTTACATCATCCCCTAGATTGTAAGGCGTATAATCGATATAATTCTTTTCGATGATGTTTTTCATATAATTCCCGCTTGGTTCAATGGTTCCGTTTGAGTGTACGCTGTAGCTAAAAATATCTGCGCCATCTTGGTTTGGACCTTGTAGTCCGTTTGTGTCCATATAGACAAGGGCACAGCGGTCGATTGTATAGGGCTTGCGTTCTCCTGTGTCAAATCCGTTTTTATCACGGATAATGCTTTCTCCGGTTCGTGTGCATGTGTTTTGGCTCATGATGATAACATAAGAAATTCCATTGGGTAAATAAATTCTATACATATGATTAAAAGAATCGGGTGCTTGGTATTTTCCGTCAACTTTGTATGCGTTTTTTACATTATTTGCTTTTATTGGGTAGGAAGAACAAAATTTCTTTTCATATTTTGTGCAAATATGTGAGGAGTTAAGCGTTTCGGAGAATTCTTTTGCAACTTCTTCTGTTGATTTTGTAATATCAAATAAGCATAGCATATCATCACACATATTATTTGCCATATATCTTCTGATATTATTCTGCAAAATTGAATGACCTTGTTTTGCTTTTTCTATAAGGATTTTCTTTTGGTGATTTTTTATCAATGTCGGAATCGTCATTGCAGATACAATTCCTATAATACCAAGAGTTATAAGCACTTCTGCCAGTGTGAATCCTCTCTTCATTTTATCTCCTTTGCTAGTGACACTAGTTGTATTATTTGCTAGTGTAGCAAACAATTTAAAAATGAACAAGAGTTATTTACAAAAATTTGCAAAAAACTTGAAACGTATCAGGAAAGAGAAAGGTCTAACTCAGGATGATTTAGCTTCTGATGGAATTTCTCGTTCTATGGTAAGTTTAATAGAGATTGCGAAAACTGATTTGACTGTGTCAAAAGTAAAACTAATTGCGGATACTCTTGGTGTTCATCCTAAGGATTTGTTTAATTTTGAATAAAAACCCGGCGACAAAAATTTAAGATTCTGATAAGATCCTGAAACAGCTCCGCATACAGGCTCACACAAAAAATTTGTCATTGCGAGGAGGATTTTCGGTAGGGTGGAGCGTAGCGAACCCGTAAGGTGGAGGAAAGCTGAGAACTTTCCTCCACCCCGAATAATCCGATACGTATGCGAAGCAATCCAAGTCAAACTCTTGCAAGTATTTACTGGATTGCCGCGTCGAAACTTCGTTTCTCCTCGCAATGACAGCTACAAAAATGAGCAAAAATTTTGTCATTCTGAACTTGTTTCAGAATCTTAAAAATTTTGCTCATTTTATTACTGAATCTACTTATCTTCTTCTTGTGTTTCTTCTGTTTCGTCGTCTTCAACGGCTTCTTCTGACTCTTCATTGTCTTCAATGATTTCTTCTTCGGAATCTTCAGAATCTTCTTCCTCAGTTGATTCTTTTTCAGAATCTTCTGAGTCTGCTTCATCTTCTGCTTTTAAAGCTTCTTCGATTTCAGCTTCGTCTTTTGCTCTGATTACCGGAATTGAAAGCATTAATGCCATCTGGTCACCTTCTTGGTCAAGGTTTAGTTCCAACGCATCCTTATCCATTTCAACGTATTTTGATAAAAGTTCTACAAGTTCTTTTCTCATACGCTGTAACAATTCAGGCGTAAGGTTTGTTCTGTCTTGCATCAGGACTACGCGTAATCTGTTACATGCAACTTCTTTTGCATTTTCTTCTTGGTTTTCTGTTTGTTTAAACAGGCTCAGAACCCTATTGCATAATTCTTTTAAAATATTTTCACTCATCTTACTTCTCCTTACCTACTAAGTTAGAGAAGAATTTTTTAACCTTGGCAAGAACACTTGTTTCTTCTTCCAGGTTTAAAAACGGTACATCTTCACCCATTATTCTTTGTGCTACGTTTTTATAAGCTCGACCTGCCAGTGATTTTTCATCATTAACAATCGGCTCCCCTTTGTTTGTAGAGGTAATAATACCTGTATCTTCAGGGATTACACCGATAAGCTTTGCCGATAGAATCTCAACGACATCTTCAACGCTCATCATATCTTGCGATTTGATAAGGTTAGGTCTTACTCTGTTTAGTAAAAGCTTGTAAGATTTGATTTCTTCTCTTGCTTCCAAAAGCCCGATGATTCTGTCAGCGTCACGAACGGCTGACATTTCAGGAGTTGTAACAACGATAGCTTCTGAAGCTCCTGCTACTGCGTTTTGGAACCCTTGTTCAATTCCTGCCGGACAGTCAACCAAGATAAAATCAAAGTCTTTTTGCAGCTTTTCGCAGATTTCTTTTAGCTGCTCTTCTGTAACTGCACTTTTATCTCTGGTTTGTGCTGCTGCAAGCAGGCAAAGATTAGGGTTTTTCTTATCTTTAACGAGTGCTTGTTTTAGTTTGCAGCGTTTTTCAACAACATCAACTATTGTGTAAACAATTCTATTTTCAAGACCTAATAGCAGGTCAAGGTTTCTTAATCCCAAATCCGTATCTATCATTACAACTTTGTTGCCGGCTCTGGCTAGTGCTGTACCGATATTGGCGTTAGTAGTTGTTTTACCTACCCCGCCTTTTCCGGATGTAATTACTATTACTCTACCAGTCATTTATATCTCCTTAATTTTCGTCGTGTATTTTTTTGATAACAATACTGCCTTTGTATGTGAAAGCTTCTTCCGGTACATATTCGGAAGATTTTTGGATGTATGGCATATTCACCGTATCAGGTCTTCTCGCAAAAACTTCACCTATTCTTATTTGAACAGGGTTTAACTTCAATGCGCGGATTCTTGCAAAATTATTACCATCAGAACCGGCATGAGCGATACCGCCCAGGATACCCCAAACTGTGATATCTCCTTTTGCAATTATTTCGGCACCCGGATTAACATCACCAATAACAATTATGTTACCGTCAGATGAAATACTTTGACCTGAACGTATTGTTTTTCTCAAATATAAAGTCGGAAGATTCTCAGCTTCATTTGCTTTATCTTCGTCTTTTTTATGAACTACTTGTTCTAACGGAACGTCATCGTGATGCACAACTTCTTTTATTTCGTTGTGTTCATCTTGTTCGTTATTTTCTCCAAAAATATGATCAAGAGCTTCTGATTTTTCTTCTTCAGGCTCTTTAGATTCAAAGCTTGGTGCTTCTACTTCGTTTGTGAATTCTGAGATTTTAATATCAAGAGCAGTTGCAGACTCAAGCGTTACTGTTGAACTCGTACTGATGAACGCCAGTTGAGATTCCATTATTTCAACGTGGGTTTTTATACTTGTCAAATCAGATTGCGAAAGATCAACAGAACCCAATTTCAAACAAATATGCTTGCCTTTTGATTCAGGCATGTCTAAAATTTTTGAAAGCTCATAAATAATTTCAGAAGTCTTCTTTACGTTGGCTAAATCAATGATAAAGCCATTCTCTATGTATCCCTTATCCATTTTTCCCTTTCTAAAAATACGGTTACAATAGATAAGGTACATGAAACAATAGAAGACTTCAAGAAATTGTTTAAGTTTTGTAATTAAACATTACATAAAAATTTTTTGCCGCGTAGTTTAATATATGTGCGAACAGCAACTTTGTCATCCTGAGGCTTTAGCCGAAGGATGACAAAAGCTTTGTTAACTCTTTGCTCGAATTGCTAAGCGTAGAAACTTGAATCACTCACGCTAAGATTTCTTACTCTGGCGTCAAGTTCTGATTGTGTAATTTTGCCGTCTTTGTTTTTGTCAAGTCCCTTATTCGCGGCGTAATATTTTTCACCTCTTTGGGTCAATACTTCTCGCTTGGCTCTTGCCGGTAAGAATACCAAGGCATAAAGTTCTCCGCCGTCAAGTTTGTGTGAGCTTGAAAATCCTGCAGCTTTTTTCTGTTGTTTGAGGAATTTCTCGACGTAATCCAATTGCTTAATCGGTGACATTTTTCGCAATGCTGAACAAGTTGTTCCGAGTGATTTTGCTGTAAAATCCATAAACTGTATCAATCCTGTAGCAGTGCTGTGAGGATTTTTCGCTTTTGCATTTATACCGGATTCCGAGTTCATTACTCCGAGTAAATCCTTGTAGTCACAGTTAATTTTCTTCGCAATTTTCTTTACTTTATCCAAAAATTCCGGCCCGTATTCACTTCCGCTGAGCCCGCTTTTTACGCTGCCTCGCCTGGGAGAACCTGCTTCGTCACTACTGTCATCATCGTTCACGCCTTGAGATTCTGAGCTTGCGTCATAGCCGCTAATCCGCTGTGAAATTTTAGATGCTTTTTTAGAAATTTCAGTCAGCTTCTGAGTGATTTTATCAGATGTCTTATAAATATCACTGTTAGAAAGTCCTGATTCTTCAAGATTTTTCATTGCTGTCTGCTGTTCTTTTAACTCCTCAATCAATGCGTTGATTTCGGTTTTATCTTCGTCAGTAACACCTTCAGCCTCAAGCAATGCTTTTAATCTTGTTTCAAGAGTAGATGCTCCCTGAGTATTTGTATTGACACTTTGTGTTGCCAAATCCTCCATTACCGGAGCTAAAAGTGCATTCGTAAGTCCGTTAACATCAATCTGCAGATTCAACGGCTGGATACCCATCCCCCCGCCAAACGCGTTGCCAAGTGACATTTGAGCCATTGGATTAAAACATAGATTAACGTTTGATGAGGCATATTGCGGAATATTATAAACCTGAGTATCTCCGCCATAGTTTGAAATCCCCATCGGCAGAATACCAAAGTATCCCAAATTAGCCATTCCGGCTCCTGTAATTGCCATATTATTTTCCCCCTGTTATATCCCCTGTGTATATATAAAGATATTTTTTATATAAAAATTGCATGTTTTGTTATAGACGCTTTACAAAACTTAACAAACTTAATGGATTGATTAATAACAAACTCTATGTTTATTATATAAATAATGGTATAAACTAGAAGGTTAAAAAATAATGTTCAACGAAACAAAAACGCATGAGATTACAGTCGACGTTGTGATATTAACTATTAAGAACGGGAGTTTGCAGGTTCTTTTGGTTAAACGTACGAATGAACCGTTCAACGGTAAATGGGCAATACCCGGCGGATATGTAAGATTATCCGAAAATCTTGATGACGCTGCATTGAGAGTTTTGAAAGAAAAAACTGCTGTGGATAATATTTATTTGGAACAGCTTTACACTTTCGGTGATCCGCTAAGACACCCTAACGCTCGTGTAATAACTTGTGCTTATTTCGCTTTGGTAAGATCAGAGGATATAAAAATTGTTTCTACTCCGGAAATCGGATGGCATAAAGTCAGTGATTTGCCGGCATTAGCATTTGACCACAAAGAAATTATACAGTATTCACTGAAAAGAACTCGTGAACGTTTGGAAATATGTCCGGTAGCTTACCAGTTGCTGCCGGAAAAGTTCACCTTGACCGAGATGCAAAAATCTTATGAGCTTATTATGACCAAAAAGCTTGATAAAAGAAACTTTAGAAAGAAAGCTCTTTCAACAGAAGGGCTGATGGAATTGGAGGAATATACCAAATCCTCTTCAAAACGACCGGCAAGGCTTTATACTTTCGAAAATATTGAACTTAATTCAAAGCGTGCACATTTTATTAAAAAGGAGAAAGTTAAATAATGGTTAATATATTATGGGCGATTGAAACTGTTTCAGCAGTTCTTTTGATTGTATTGATATTGCTCCACTCGCCAAAAGGTGACGGTATCGGTGGTATTGGCGGAGCCTCTCATGTTTTTGCCTCTCAAAAAAGTGCTGAAAAGGGACTAAACAAGTTGACCGGAATTATTTGTGCGATTTTCATTGTCTGCACATTCCTAATCGGTTTTGGTATCGTAAAATAACAGTCTGACTCTTTGGTTTCAATAGAGCAGGATGAGGGTGCAATTCTATATGTGTAGCGAAACTTTTTGCCGAAACGAAATGTTTTGGGGTGAGGAGAATCAAAAACTTCTTGCGTCAAAGTCTGTTGCCGTATTTGGTTTGGGAGGCGTTGGCGGCTATTGTGCCGAAGCGTTGGTTCGTGCAGGAGTCGGAAATCTTACTGTCGTAGATTTTGATAAGGTTTCAGAATCAAATATTAATCGGCAGATTATCGCGCTTCATTCTTCAGTAGGCAAGAAAAAGACCGAGCTTTTTGAATCAAGATTAAAGGATATAAATCCAAATCTTAACCTGGATATTGTTGATGATTTTTATAACGATGAAGAGTTAATTTTGGCTTTTTCGGATAAAAAATACGATTTTGCTGCGGATGCAATTGATACAATGCGCTCAAAAATCCATTTGCTAGAATCTTGCTATACCAACAATATTCCCGTTGTTAGTTCAATGGGGGCGGGTAACAGAATGGATCCGACACAGTTGTATATATGTGATTTGAAAGATGTTGAAAACCGAAACGCTCCTTTTGTTTCAAATGTTATTTATCAGCTAAAAAAACTTGGAATAACAGAAGGGATAACGTTTGTTGCAAGTCGAGAAAAACCGTTTGTACAAGAAAAAATAATCGAAAATGAGAGGGTTAGAACTAAGAGCGGCTTAGATATTGAGTTCAATAAAATTACACCGGCATCAACTCCGTTTGTTGCATCGGTTGCGGGTATTTTTATGGCATCATATATTGTGAAAAGTTTTTTGAAGGATTACAGATAATGAACATATTAGTAACAGGTGCATCTAAAGGTATTGGCAGGGCGATTGCTCAAGAATTGAAGCAGTATGGACATGTTTATGCTACCTCAAGGAATGAAGATGCGTTGAAGTCGCTTGGCTGTACGGAGTATTTTCTGTGTGATTTGGCTAATGCCAAGGATTTAGTGAAATTAGGTGATTTTATTACAGAGAAAGAAATTGATGTTTTGATAAATAATGCCGGGGAATATGTTTATTCCCGAGTTGAAGATAATAAACTTGATGATTTGGAGCATATTTTGGCGGTTAATCTCAAAGCTCCGATATATTTGAGTTCACGCGCGGTTCCTCATATGAAAAATAAAAAATGGGGTCGTATTGTCAATATCGGTTCAATCTCGGGTGTTATGGGCGAAGCCTGCGCCGGGATGTATTCTTCGACAAAAGCCGGGCTTATCGGGTTTTCAAAAGCCGCAGGTTTAGAGCTTGCAGAATATGGTATTACCGTGAACACAATTAACCCGGGCTGGGTAGATACGGAGCTTGGTTGTTCCTCAATTGATGATAGTGAATTTTCAAAAGAAGAAATTATTGATTGTATTCCGCAAAGAAGGTTTGTTACACCTGAGGAAGTTGCGGGGCTTGTAAAGTATTTGATATCAGAGGAAGCCAAAGGGATTACAGGACAATCAATAAATTTATGCGCAGGATTAAGTGTAGGCATTTAATAAAAGGAGAGAAATATGCTAAAACGTAGAAATAGATTAGAATTTCGGGGGGGGGTAACCTTTTAAGGCTTGTCTTTCCTAATTTTGAGCGATTTAAAATTATCTGCCCCCTAGATGGGGGAAGTGGCACGGAGTGCCGTAGGGGGTGTCAGTATCGAAGAGTGTTGAACTGGATTGCCACGTCGTGCTCTGCACTCCTCGCAATGACGATAAAACAAGCATTATCAGTCGTATATATTTACCCCTGTCATTCTGAGGGCGAAGCCCGAAAGAATCCAGCTGATAGTTTAAAAAGCTGGATTGCTTCGCATCCGCTCGCAATGACGACTTTGTTGCAAAATTATTGTCATCCTGAGGAAGCCGAGCAGAGCCACGAGCGAAGCGAGAGTCGAACACGCGTCGGCAAGACGTTGAGTCTTGACGCAAGTGTGAGCGGTGGCGTTTACGGCGAGGCGCAAGAAGCCGAAGGATCTCATAATATTATGAGATTCTTCGCTCCGCTCAGAATGACTGAAAACTTAGTTCCTAACAGTGGTGTTGGGGTTGAAACCCCAACCAACTTAACTCAAAGTTCCCTCTCTCATTGTGAGAGGGTAGAATTTCAACTTGAGCATGTGCGAAAGTTAGAAATTCGGGAGAGGGTTAAGAAAGCAGCTTTCACATTGGCGGAAACTTTAATCACCCTGGGCATAATCGGCATAGTTGCGGCGATGACGATTCCTAATTTGATGGCGCATTATCGTCAAAAGTCATTTGTTATCCAATGGCGAAAATCTTTTTCTACTTTTGCAGGTGCGATTCGTTCTATGCAGGAAAGTGATGAAGTTTTGTCCGGCACTCATACTAATCAAGGTGAGCTGGAGTATGAATTAGCGACAATAATTTCAAGGCATATGAAGATAAGTAAAATTTGCCATGAGGGAAAAGGCGTTGAGGAAGGTTGTTTTCCTGAACGTTATAAAATTTATTATAATGACAATGTCGCGTATGCGTCTTCAATGGATAAGCTTGGCGGGGGGTCGACTTGTATGTCGCTGCTTAACGGTGTGTTAATCTGTTTAGATGCGAATATTGTTTTCTTTGACGTTAACGGTTACGGAAGACCGAATACCATAGGTTCGGATATTTATGCTGCGGTTATGGATTTGGATAATTATGTTTTAAGACCTGCTATCGGGAATAGACGTAACTATGGACCTGTTGACGGAATCACGTTACAGCCCACTGCAGGTAATGGAACGTGTGATAAAACTACTAATGATCGCGGCTGGGGATGTTCAAAATACTACCTTCACAATATGCCATAATCCTTATTTTATCGGATTCTGCGGGGCGAGCCTTTACATTATGTAAAGGAATTTTGAAAAAATCAGTATTTGTGTTATTATTGTCCTACAGAAAAGAGAAACACTTTTAATAAGGGGAAAAATATGATTTCAGTAAACGATTTTAAAACAGGTTTAACAGTTGAATTAGATAACGGCTTATGGTCAGTTGTTGAGTTCTTGCACGTTAAGCCGGGCAAAGGTGCTGCATTTGTAAGGTCTAAATTGAAAAACGTTATCACAGGTCAAGTTGTTGAAAAAACATTCAGAGCCGGTGAAAAAGTTGCAAAAGCTACTTTAGACAGACGTGAAATGCAATACTTATATAAAGAAGGTACAGCGTTTGTTATGATGGATAACGAAAGTTATGACCAAATGCATGTTGAAGAAGCTCAAATCGGAAGCGGTGTTAAATATTTGAAAGAAAACATGAACGTTATGATTTTGATGCACGAAGGCAGAATTATCGGTGTTGATATTCCGGCACACGTTGAGCTGGAAGTTGTTGATACTCCGCCTGCGGAAAAGGGAAATACTGCTCAAGGCGGTACAAAACCTGCAACATTAGAAACAGGTGCGGTTGTTCAAGTTCCGTTCTTCGTTGCTAACGGCGATGTTATCAGAGTTGATACCAGAACTAACGAATACTTAGACAGATGCTAGTATAGCGTCATTCTGAGGCTGTAAGTTTATGAGATTCTTCGCTCCGCTCAGAATGACTTTAAGCCGAAGAATCTCTTAACGTCTTGATTTATAAGAAAGGCAAATTATGAAATTTGAAACAGATTATATAGAAAAATTAGCCAAGGTTTTATCAGAAACCGGTTTGACTGAAATATCATTGGAAGATGGTGAACAGGCAATTACATTAAGAAAAGATGTTATTGTAACTTCAGCTCCTGTGGCTGCACCTGCTGCTCCGTCAGCTCCGGCTGCAGTTCCTGCTCAAGCTGCTCCTGCGCCTTCTGCAGAATCAACTCCGGCTAAAAAAGGAACTCCTATCACTTCTCCAATGGTCGGAACTTTCTACAAAGCTCCATCTCCTGATGCCGAAGCTTTTGTAACCGTTGGTAAATCAATAGCTAAGGGCGATGTCGTTTGTATCGTTGAAGCTATGAAGATGATGAACGAAATCGAATCAGAATTGTCAGGAAAGGTTGTTGAAATTTGTGTAGAAGATGGACAACCTGTTGAATTTGGTCAAGTTCTGATGTATGTAGAGTAATGAATATAAATTGAAGAAGTGGACAGAATAGCTGTTCACTTCTTGTTTTGATAAGGGATGTTTGAAAATGTTTAGAAAAGTTTTAATCGCAAATAGAGGCGAAATTGCAGTAAGAATTATCAGAGCTTGCAGGGAGTTGGGTATTCCGACTGTTGCAATTTATTCTCAGGCTGATGCTAATTCTCTTCACGTAAGGTTGGCAACAGAAGCTTATTGTATTGGTCCTGCAAAGAGTGCGGACAGCTATTTGAGTATTCCTGCTATTATGTCTGCGGCGATGGTTTCAGGTGCGGATGCCATTCACCCGGGATACGGCTTTATGTCTGAAAGAGCTGATTTTGCCGAAATTTGTGAACAACAAGGCATAAAATTTATCGGTCCGACATCTGATGCGATGCGTAAGATGGGTGATAAAGCTACTGCCCGTAAGACTATGATTGAAAACGATGTCCCTGTTACTCCCGGTACCGGCATTGTTCATACTGTTGAGGAAGTTCAAGAATTCGGTAACCGAGTCGGTTACCCTATCATCTTGAAAGCTACTGCTGGCGGCGGCGGAAAAGGTATGAGAGTTTGCCGTAATGATGATGATGTTAAGATTAATATGGAACTTTGTCAGGCAGAAGCTAAGAACTTCTTTGGAAATCCGGATGTTTACGCTGAAAAATTCCTTGAAAATCCTCGTCATATTGAGGTTCAAATCTTGGGCGACAGCTTTGGTAATGTTATTCACTTAGGTGAAAGGGATTGTTCAATCCAAAGACGTCACCAAAAATTGTTGGAAGAAGCTCCATCACCTGCGATTAGCGAAGAAACAAGACAAGAAATGGGTGCGGCTGCGGTTCGTGCGGCGAAAGCGATTAATTACGAAGGCGCAGGAACTTGTGAATTCTTGCTTGACCATGATGGAAAATGGTACTTTATGGAGATGAATACTCGTATTCAGGTTGAACACTGTGTAACTGAGATGATTTCTCAAGTTGACCTGGTTCGCGAACAAATTTTGGTTGCTTCCGGTGAAAAACTGAGCTACACTCAAGATGATGTTAAGCTTTACGGACACGCAATTGAATGCCGTATCAATGCAGAAAATCCTGCAAAAAACTTTATGCCGAACCCTGGTACAATTTCGGGTTACCTTGCGCCGGGTGGTTTTGGTGTAAGAGTTGATTCACACGTGTACCAGGATTACGTAATTCCGCCGTATTATGATTCAATGATAGGTAAATTGATTTGCTGGGGCAGGACAAGAAATGAAGCTCGCAGAAGAATGTATCGAGCTTTGAAAGAATATGTTGTCACAGGTGTTGAAACAACTATTCCGTTCCACCAGGCTATTATTGAAGACGAGGTCTTTATGAGCGGCAAGTTTAACACAGGATTCATTGAAGAATTTTATAAACGTAAAGGTTTAGAAGAATAAAGTATTGTGACGGCGGGTGATTCCGCCGTTATTTTTTACCAAGGGTAATCTTTGCTTATCTGCCAGCCATCAGCTTGAATCAAGGCTCCGCACCACATTCCGCGTCCTTGTTTGTTACATTGGTACCTAAAGTTGGATGGACCATTTAAAAGTGCATTTCTGGTTCGATGTACAGCATGATGTTCTCCATCGTTTTGACTATGCAAAACAAAACCTCTTTCCGGTGAAAATGCCATAAAAAACGCATCTCTCCCAAATTTGTTCGGTTTCTTCTTATAACCGTTTAAATCAACAATTATTTCTATCATTTCACTGCATTTTCCTTTGGAAACAATTATTTCAGCCCCGGATAATAATGTGTAGCTTGCGGAGCTGCTGCCTACAATTCGTAACCCTGTTTCACGATTTCCCGACGATTCGTAATATGTTAAAATCGGGTTAGCTGTTTTCTTTTTTGAAACTTTTATATTAGGCAGCATATATTCGTCAAAAGCTGTCTCGCAGCTTCTTTTTATATCCCAGCCTGAAAGTTCACCATTCTCGTTTTCAGCCATTCTGACCGCTTGGCTTACTTCAGAGTAAGTTTTTTTCAACTTTTGAGCGGTAATTTTCTTTTGATAATTGGTTATCATGTTTGGGATCGTTAATACAGCAACGATTCCTATTATGCCCAGTGTTATTAAAGTTTCAGCTAAAGAAAATCCTTTAATCATTCCATCTCCGTTTTTAAGGTAGTAAAAAATATAAAACTTACCTATTCTGTAATAAATTATACTTATTGCGTAATATTTTGTCAAATTTTTACCTGATTTTTAATTCAGTAAGTCCCGAAAATTTTATAGAATAAATAAGAGGCTATTATGACAAGTTTAAAAATCTTATTCGGCAAAAAAATCAAAGAGTATCGAAAGAGAAAAAGCTATACCCAGGCGCAATTGGCGGAATTGGTTAATGTTGATGATAAACATATAAGCTGTATTGAAAGCGGTAAAAATTTTCCATCTCCGGATTTGATTGAAAGATTTTCAAATGCTTTGTCAGTTGATCCGAAAGATTTGTTTGAATTTTATTATTTGCAGGAACCGAAAGACTTGAAATCTGAGATTATCTCAATGTTAGAGAACCTGACAAATGAAGAATTAGTTTTGGCATATAAATATATTAGAACTTTTTTGTTAAAATAGACATGTAAGCGTATTAATTAGTAAGGTTATAAGAATGTCAAAAGAATACAGTGACTCAATTAAATTGCTAACTTCTGTTGGGAAATTTCATATATCACTAGGGTTAGAGCGTATGGAGCAGATTTTGTCACTGCTTAACAATCCGCAAGATAAACTTGATTGTATACACGTTGCCGGAACAAATGGTAAAGGGTCTGTTTGTTCGATATTAGCTTCTGTTTTAGTACAAGCAGGTAAAAAAGTCGGGCTATATACTTCTCCTCATTTATTTAAGTATACTGAACGGATACAAATTTGCGGGGTGTCAATCTCCGATGAAGATTTTTCACGTTATGTTTTTGAAATTTCTGATTTGGCTGATAAAAACGAGATTGATTTAACTGAGTTTGAGATACTCACGGCTGTAATGTTTAAGTATTTTGCGGATAAAAATGTTGATGTTGTTATCTTAGAAACCGGTTTGGGTGGCAGGTTTGACGCTACAAATGTTATTAAGAAAAATTTGTGTTCAATAATTACGCATGTTGACTTTGACCATACTGAAAGGCTCGGGGATACATTGGATAAAATTGCGTATGAGAAAGCGGGGATTATCAAACCGAATTGCCCGTGTATTGTTTGCGAAGGGCGTGAGGTTTATTATGATGTTTGTGATGAAATCGGTTCGTTACTTACAGTGGTTTCGCCGTCAGTTTCTGTTGAAAACTTTGCATTGAAGGGGGTTCATCAACAGGAAAACCTTTCTCTTGCCCTCACTGCGCTACGTATGCTCTTTCCTGATATATCGCAAGCGGTTATTGATGACGGGCTTAAAAAGGTTTGTCATCCTGGACGATTTCAATATATTAAAGAGAAAAATTTAATTATTGATGGTGCGCATAATCCAAACGGCATATGTGCTCTCAAACAAAGTCTTGATATGTATTTCCCTGATATGCCGCGCAGGTTTATTTTCGGGTGTTTAAAGAATAAAGATTATGAAACGATGTTAAACAATCTTTTTGAACCCGGTGATACTGTTTATTTTTATCATTTCAATCATGCAAATTCTTGTACTGCTGTGAATTTACGGGCGGTTTGTCCTGTTGAATCGAAAGAATTTTTGCAAAATTCACGTATTGAGTTTAATGATGATAAATTGACGGTAATCTGCGGGTCTTTGTACATGATTAGCGAGCTTGTCGAACTATTTGGGTTGGACAGTTTTATGCACTAATACTTGTATTATTTAATAGAAATGTTATAATCAGTCTAGAAAATATATGTAATAAAAAGGAGAGAAACATGCTAGAACTCAACAATATCAAGAAAATCGGGGGGGGTAACCTTTTAAGGCTTGTCTTTCCTATATTTGCAGGGGTAAATGTAAAAATTTTGACTCCGTTGAAAAGTACATGTCATTCTGAGGGCGAAGCCCGAAAGAATCCAGCCGATAGTTTGAAAAGCTGGATTGCTTCGCGTCCGCTCGCAATGACGACTTTGTTGCAAGATTATTGTCATTTTGAGCAGGTACGAGCAGAGGATGAAAGCGTAGCGTATCCGTTTAATGCGAGTACTGTAAGCGAGGAATCTCATAAATCAATCCCCGCCCCTTGCGGGAGGGGAAGTGAAGGGGAGGGGGTCACACTTGACAAATTCTGTGAGAAATGGAGTGAGCCTGTATGCGTAGCTGATTCAGGGTCTATCCAATTTGATGAAAAAGCC
>JAMPCZ010000047.1 GCA_023665935.1 Muribaculaceae bacterium
CAATAAAATCTTCATTCCATGTCTGAACCCGGACGGACTGCAGCTTAACACCCGTTGTAACGCAAACTCCGTTGACCTGAACAGAAATTTTCCGACAAAAAATTGGGGCGAAGATACCAGCCAAGCCGGCGACAATCCCGCTGATTATTTTGGCGGAGAGTCTGCAGCCAGCGAAATTGAAACAAAATTCGTCCTTGACATCATAGAAAAATATAAACCCAAACTTATTATAACCCTGCACGCACCTTACAAAATCGTTAACTATGACGGTCCGGCTGCTGATATTGCAAAAAAAATCTCAGACATAATCAAATACCCTGTAGAACCAAGTATCGGCTACCCGACTCCGGGAAGTTTCGGAACCTGGGCTGGAGTGGAAAGAAACATCCCGATAATCACACTTGAACTTGACGAAAAAATACCGGTCAAAGAACTTCTCCAACCGGTATTTGATATTTTTGACTTATTTACCGTCTAATCGTCCGCCGCCAAGCCAAGATGGCATTGTTTTTACCCAACCGCGGCAAAATCCGCTCCAGCCGGTATCTCCATCATCTTTGGCATACTCTTCAGCCCGAATCATAATTTTAGCACCTGCCTGAAGAGTTACGATGTCAGGATCAGCAACCCAGCCATGTACCTCATCACAATATCTTTGATTAGTATCATACGCATAGTCATAAAAATTTTTTGTACATTCAGGAAATAATTTTCTGAACTCAGTAACCGTGATATCTTTCTTTATTTCTAATACAAGATTTATACCATTACCGGCTTTTTTAAATGTTGCAACCGCATCACGTTTCTTTTTCATATTCATTAATTTGATATACTGATCTTCCAGCTTTTCGCGTTCTGCCGGTTTTAATTTAGGATCATACAATTTCATGTGAACGTTATTTACTTGATCATTAAACCAAGATAATTTTTTATCCAAAACACTTTTATCAGAAGTCGGAAGCTTACTTTTCTGTCCCACAGGAATATTTAAAGTTTGACCTGTTTTTATCTTGTCACCTTTTAACCCGTTGGCTTTTTTGATTTCCTCAGTAGTACATCCGTACATATTAGCATATAACCCCAGGGATTCTCCGTTTTGAACCTGAGTGGGAACTAAATAGTTATATCCTGCCATAATAAATCTCCTTATATTGCCACATGGTGTATATAACAATTAAGTATAATTTATATAAAAAAGTGTTAAAAATTTTATGTTTATTTACATTACTTTACATCTTATAATTTTTTGTTGTAAAATCATCATAAGAAATGAGGGATTATTATGAGATTATTTAACTCTTACACAAACACAGTTGAAGAATTTAAACCGATTGAAGAAAATAAAGTTAAGATGTACGTCTGCGGACCTACCGTCTATGATTACGCTCACCTTGGACATGCCAGATGTTATATCACCTGGGATATTTTGTACAGATATTTGAAATTTCGCGGATATGATGTTACATATTGCCGTAACGTAACCGATGTTGACGATAAAATCCTCAAAAAAGCCGAAAATGAAGGTAAAACACCAACAGAGGTCTCTCAATATTGGTACAAGCAATTTTCAAATTCAATGCAGGCGTTAAATACTCTGAAACCCGATATTGAACCATTTGCAACCAAAACTTTAGGTGAAATGATCTCTATTGTTAAAGATTTAATTGCAAACGGATATGCTTATGAAGCTGATGGGGATGTTTATTTTAGAGTGAAAAAATTTCCTCGTTACGGACAACTTTCCAAACAGCCTATTGATCAACTGGAAAGCGGAGCAAGGATTGAAGTCGGCGATTTAAAAGAAGATCCGCTGGATTTTGCACTATGGAAGCGCGATGAAAAATTCGGTTACAATTCACCTTGGGGCGTCGGCAGACCGGGATGGCATATTGAGTGTTCGGCTATGAGCAGAAAATACCTCGGAAAAACCATTGATATCCACGCAGGCGGTGCCGATTTAATCTTCCCGCACCACGAAAACGAAATCGCACAATCTGAGTGCGCAAACGGATGTAAATTTGTAAATTACTGGCTGCACAACGGTTTTGTCACAATCAACAAAGAAAAAATGTCAAAATCTTTGGGAAATTTCCTCACAATTGACGATATGTTGAAAAATTATGATGCAAACACACTAAGATTATTTATTCTAACAAACCACTACAGGATGCCGGTCGAATTCTCAGATGAAGCCCTGACTTCTGCAAAAGCAGGTGCTAAACGTTTGACTAACGCTAAACAAACACCAATCAACAAGAATTTGGATATTACGGCAACTGAAGAATACAAAGCTTTTATTGAAGCAATGGATGAAGACTTGAATACATCTAAAGCACTTGCAATTCTGTTTGACTTAGCAACCCGTGCAAACAAGGACGAAAAAGATGCTTACACTATACTTTTTACACTTGGCTCTGTCCTTGGTTTCACATTTGAGAAAGCCGGACTGTCAGATGAAGATTTAGCAAGAGGTATTGAAGCAGTTGCAAAAGCTTTAGACAAAGATTTCAAATCTATGGATGAAATTTTAGAACTTCGTAAGCAAGCCCGTGCCGAAAAGAATTGGGATATTGCCGATAAAATCAGAATCGCGTTGGATGAAGCCGGAATTGTACTTAAAGATACAAAAGACGGTACAACTGTTGAGTTAAAGTAAAAAAGATAAATGCGGCAAATTCTAAGATTCTGAATCGTCTTGGATTTGCTCCACCCTCACAATGACGGTTTATGGCGTTATAGTCTTATTAAAAAACTCATTCAGCAGCTTGATTTTTTCGCTGCCCGTAACAGTAAAAGAAACACTTGAAGCAGGAAGTTTGAGGTGGAATTTTGCCTGCTGAAATAAAACAGCTTTACCGTTTAAATAAAACACAACCTGCGGTTTCTCGGGTTCAACAGTATAATCAGTTATATCAGAAAACAGTATTCCTTCACCGTTTATCATCACAAAATCATCTGAAACTTTGACTGAATCCGCCATTTTTATTTTATATATTATCATCAATCTTGGGAAATAAATAACAGTAAAAATAAGCACTGTTATTATTAACACCGATAAGCTTATCCTATGAAGCAAAAATAAATATACAAAAAAACTTTCAACTAAAAAATAAAATGCAAGAACACCAAGAACAATCATAGACGGACGCTCGTCAACATTTGTTTTTTGAATAAATTTTCCGTTCATAAATCTGTCCTGCCGCCTGCTAACCTATTTCCTTTACATTATATTTTTTCATAAGAGAATTTTTTTTGCGTACTGTGTAACCTGTAGCCGCAAGGAAACCTAATGCCCATCCTGCAAGAGTTCCGCCAATCATAAGTTTTACTGATCGCTTATGAAACCCGACCAAACATCCCAGCAGACCGCCGATATTTGTTACAACTTGAGTTGTTGTCGCAAGTTTTACCCCTTGAGTATTATATCGCTTAACAAACTCATCCGCCTTGGATTTGTCGATTTCATAACTCGGTGCTCTATCAGGCGTACTCGGACTTTTCTTAAAATCCAAACGGACTCTGTTGTTATCAAGATTTTGGCTAACCTTTAACTGCATAAACTAATTTAAACCCCTCTTACAAATTGTATAATACTATCTTATTTTTTGATAAATTTTGCTGATAATCTGTTAAACAACTCGTTTGCATATTCCATCCCAAAAAGCAGATTCAACGGAACATACACACCCAGGCAAACTAGCGCAACAAGCGTTATTTTGACCATTTCAAACGGAATTTTTGGCAGAGTTACGAACTTATCAAATTCATATGAAATTAACAAGCACACTCCCAAAGCTATTATACCTGATATGCACATTTTTAACAAGTTTTTAAACAAAGATTTATAATCCATCTTCATTTTTTTGGTAATTAATACACCCAAGACGCAAGCGTTAAATAAAGTTACCAAAGATGTAGAAAGCGTAATTCCTCCAATACCAAAGTGCATTTTTGAAATCAATATCCAGTTTAACAATAACTTCAAAACGATAGATGAAAAAGCAACGATAAACGGGGTTGCAGAATCATTGAACGAGTAAAAAACTCTTGTAATTGAATCCCTAAATACATACGGAATAATAGATACAGATAAGAACCATAGAGCTTCAGTTACCATAAATGTTGCATTAGAATCAAAAACACCGTGTTCAAAAACAAGTCTGACAGCATCCATTCCGACAACTAAAATCCCGATAATTATCGGAATTGCGCCAAAGAACAATACTCCGACACCTTTGTTAAAATAGTTTTTTATACCATCAAAATCATTTTCTGCAACAAGTTTTGCAAAAATAGGAAACAATGGAACCAAAAATGCTGTCACCAAAATCCCGACAGGAAACTGAAAAACTCTGTTTGCATACCCAATTGCAGTCCACGCACCTTCTGAAATAGATGAAGTAAAAAACATATCAACGTATATATGAATTTGTCCAACCGTAGAGCTAAGCACCGCCGGGAATAAAAGTTCACAAATAGCTTTAAAATTAGGATTATTTGTAAATTCAAAACACGGCTTAAACCTATAACCGAGCTTTCTAATATTCGGATACTGAATGACCAGCTGTAAAACTGCACCAATAGTAGTTGCCCAGGCAAGTGCATACCCTTTTTGGTCGTTCGGAACTGCCATTACTACCCCGATAATCGCCAAACTCATAATTATCGGTGACAAATTAGGGAGCATAAACTGCCTGTAAATGATTAAAATCCCGTAGTAAATCCCGACAATTCCGCCAATAACAAGAAGCGGGGTCATAATCTTTAGATGTGCCGCCGCAAGATTAACCATTTCAACCGAACCGCCTGATATGATAAGCCCCATTATTTGTTTCGGAAAAATAAATATTAATGCCGACAAAATTAAAAAGAAAATTATCGTTGCATTCATAAAAGTTGAATACAATTTATTAACTTCCTCGCTCGGTTTATCTTTAAGATTCGGAATCAACTTGGAAAATATTGCAACCGTTGCACTGTGAAACGGACCTCCGACACCGCCCAATAAGATTAGCGATAATGACGGAATTTGATAGGCATAATAATAAGCATCGGACACAAGAGAAGCCCCGTAATAATTTGCAATGATAATATCACGAACAAAACCTATAAGCTTACTTACAATAGTCACAACCGCTATTAGCCATGCTGCTTTTAATACACTCGGTGCTTTATCTGCTTGTAAAGTTTCTGTCATTATTCTCCCGCCAATTCTATATAAAATCTAATCGCCTTATTACCGCCCAGCATTGCAGGATAGAAGAAAGTTACAGTATTCATCCCGCATCTTAAATACTTCGATAAATCAATCTGATTATACCTTGTTGATGTATCAAATTCAATCTTTTCATCAACGTTATTTATGACCACATCTACATAACTCATTTTATACTTATTATCTACAACCAAAATCGCCTTACCGTCTCGGGTATAGAAATTATCCGAAATCTTATCCTGTCCGACATTCAATGCAAGGATTTTTGGCTCTGTCGCAAGCGTAATTCCCGAATAATAATGTTTTAAAATCTCATCAAAAGATTTTCCGAGTTCTTTCCCCATAAACCCGGCACCGTACTGACTCAATCCGACACCATGCCCGAATCCGCCGCCATAAGCCTTGATATATATTAAATCCCCGTCATCGTTATATTCATGTTCAAATACAACATTGGCACTCGGCAACGCCTTCCCTTTATTCGTAAAAAGACGCCTGATTACAAGTTCTTTTTGTACAAGATAATTACCGTTTTCCGTGACAATTTCCATCTCAATAATCTTGCCGGAATCACCGCGCTTTAATACCTTAAGTTCTTTAATAATTCCAATCGTTTCACCTTTTTTAACCGCAGGTTTTACAAAACCTGCCGCACTTTGAGCCGCAATATTTGCCTGAACGGCATCTTGAATTTCCTGTCCGTTCCACTCTCGCTCCCATCGGTAATATGATGACTTCACATCATAAGATTTTGGTTTGGACTTGTAAAATCTTGCAGCAGCCTCTTCTGTATTGAGTGGTCTGAAATCTTCATCGTCAGGTTTTGCAACTAAATAAGGTTTAGGGTCTGACGGGAATTTTTTTGTCACAGGATCGGAAAAGGCGTTTTCAAAACTTTCAGTATACCCGCCCGCAGTTGAAGAATATTGGGCTAATATTAAATCCCAGCCATAAAGTGCAACTATCCCAAAAGTTTCATTGACCGCCCGATTAGATAATTCTTTTTCCGTATTTGCCCCAAAATAAACTTGGCTTGCAACCGAATCCACAACATCATAATTCGGATTAGCCTTGACTCTTGGAGATAATACGTAATTTCTTGCGGCAACACTTTGGGCTTTTAAAGCTTCTAAACCAAAACTTACAGGCATCTCATTCGGAACAACACCTCTTAAATATTCCTCTACCATCAAAGAATTAACGATATGAAACTTACCTGTTTTCGCAGCCGGAACCAGCTCCAATTGTCCACGGTAAAGCGCATTTTGTCCTGCACGTTTCAAACCCTGAACCCCCATCAAACCAAAATCCGTTTTGAAAATAATTGGACCGGAAACTTTTGCAATAACGTTATCGTCAGAATCTGTAAGAACAAAAATACTGCCGACCATTGATACTTTTATGACATTGTCATTATCAAAAGTGTTTATATAAGTTTTGTTATTGTATAACTCGAATTCGCCTGTTCCGTATATTTGAACATTATCCCACTCATATGATGCAAAATTATTTGTACCAATCCCGACTCTTACAATTTTTGAACTCGGAGATGAAATATTTTGATTATACCCTGCATTTTTTGCAATCTGCAATGTCGTCTGCGGGATACTACCGGAAAAAGATGCTTTCACAGGCAGCATAAACAATAAATTTAAACACATTATCGCGCACAGCTTCTTATTCATAAAACCATTATAGAACAAAAACACCATCTTTTAATATAAAAGAATGATATTCAAAGATACAAAAAGAAAGTTCCAGAGCCGGAACTACTGGAACTTATCTTAAACTCTTAAAGTCATAGGGTACAAAGTGAAGCACTAAGGAAGTAATGTTTCTTTAGGGCTTCCCCCTATACTTACATTATTTACGATTTTTCACCTTTTGTCAAGATGCCTCACATCAAATTAAGGTTTGCATTGTGGGAGGACGAAAAAAATTCTGTCATTCTGAATCAAGTTCAGAATGACAGAATTTTTTGCCATACATAATATGGTAATCCCCCCCCTAATCCAACTTATATTGAAGAGCCTGAGTCATATGAACAGCTTTGATATCTTCGCTGCCCTCTAAATCTGCAACCGTTCTTGCCAGCTTTAGAATTCTGTCATATTTACGTCCTGACAATCCGTATTTTAAAGCCGCAGCCTTTATCAATTGCTGAGAAGTTTCATCAAGTTTACAATATTTTTTAATTTGTTTTGAATTCATCTCTGAATTTGTTAAAATTCCCTCATTCCGGTATCGTTCCGCCTGAATCTTACGGGCTCTGACAACCCTTTGCCTTATAGATGCGGAGTCTTCTCCATCTGATTGCATATTCATGAGTTCTTCGGTATCCAGCCTTGGCACATCAACTCTTATATCTATTCTGTCCAAAAGCGGACCGGATAATCTTGAAAGATATCTGCTGCGTTGAAAATCAGTACAAGTACACCCTTTTTTATCTCCGAAATAACCACACGGACAAGGATTCATAGCCCCGAGCAGCATAAATTTTGCAGGATATTTTATCGAATGTTTAGCCCTTGAGATTACAACCTCGCCATCTTCAAGCGGCTGACGTAAAACTTCTAAAACATTTCGCGGGAATTCGACCATTTCATCCAAAAACAAGACCCCGCGATGAGCAAGTGTTATTTCACCGGGTTTTGGATTTCCACCGCCCCCGATTATACCGTTAGCGGACGCCGTATGGTGAACCGAACGAAACGGTCGTTTACTCATCAAAGGTTCATCAGGTGAAAGAAGTCCGCAAACACTGTAAATTTGCGTAAGTTCAAGAGCTTCTGACAGTTCAAGCGGGGGCAGGATTGAAGGAAAACATTTCGCCATCATTGTTTTACCTGAGCCCGGAGAACCTGACATTAAGATATTATGTCCGCCTGCTGCCGCAATTTCTAAAGCTTTTTTTGCTTTCAATTGACCTTTTACACTTTTAAAATCAAATATATAATCCTGTTCAATTTGTTCTGCCAAATATTTTTCCACATCAATTATAGTTTGCGGAAGTTTATTTTCGGTAAAATGTGCTACAACTTCACTCAAATGATTAGCACCAAAAACATTCACACCGTCATTTAGCGCAGCTTCTTTTGCGTTAGCTTTCGGTACAATTACGTTCTGAACCCCAGCAGCCTTAAGCCCCAGTACAAGAGGAAGAACCCCATTCACTGCACGAATTGTACCATCCAAAGATAATTCCCCAATAAACGCATATGATTTTAATTTTTCAGCCTCTAAAACCTCTTCTTCAACCAAAATCCCCATCGCAATCGGCAAGTCAAACCCCGTCCCGGATTTTTTCAAATCCGCAGGCGCAAGATTTATAACCACTTTTTTAGACGGAAATGTATAACCCGAATTTTTTATCGCTGACTTAACCCTGTCCCTGGATTCGCTGACTGTAGCCTCAGGAAGTCCAACTATAGTGAATGCCGGAAGAGAATTAACCACATCGGTTTCCACTGAAACTTCATATGCACTGATTCCGACTATTGATGCTGTCTTTACTATATTAACCATACGGCTAGTATAGCACACTCAGTAAAATTTGTCTTTTATGTAAAACTATGATAATATTAGCATATGGAGAGCATAAATATGATTAAAGAAATTTCTAAACTTGATAATAATATCGAA
This sequence comes from Muribaculaceae bacterium, assembly GCA_023665935.1. Lineage (GTDB taxonomy): Bacteria > Cyanobacteriota > Vampirovibrionia > Gastranaerophilales > Gastranaerophilaceae > Zag111. The sequence continues at coordinate 8,858 of JAMPCZ010000047.1, forward strand.
TACATCTACAAACAGAATGAAAACACCCCAAGAATTGCGTTTTGCCTAAATCTTTCAGCAAACAAAGCGGAAGAAAAACCGGGGATATATTCTCTTATGGCAAGACTACTTTCTCAAGGTACAAAGAATTATAACTCTGAAGAACTTGCCAATGAATTTGAAAAATATGCAATCGAATTCAGTATCAACATGTTCCCCGATTATTTAAGAATAAGATGTTTATGCCTTAACGAAGATTTTGAAAAAGCAATTGAATTATTAAATGATGTTCTTACAAATTCAACCTTTGAAAAATTTGAAAAAGAAAGAACCAAATTAAAATTTGAAATTCCGGCACAATTGGATTCCCCAAAGACAACCGCACTTGACGACTATTGCGAAGCGTTATTTAAAGACCATTACTACGGAAATTCATCTTTAACAAGGAATTTGGAAAGTATAGATTCAATCACCAAAGAAGAAGTTGTTGAAGCTTACGATTATATTTTAAACAACAGTAAAAAAACGCTTTCTATTGTCGGCGCGATTGCTAATGAAAAAATCCTGCCGCTCATAAATTCAACAATAGGGAAACTTCCGCCGTCTGTAGACCGTGAATGCCAAATCACAAAACCGACGCTGGAAGAACAAAGATTAGTCGAAAAGCAGAAAAGTGACTTAAATCAAGCGCATATTTTGAAAGGATGGATGGTTCCGTCCTGGACAAGTGAAGAATATTATCCACTTTTGCTGCTAAATATAATCCTTGGTGCATCAGGTTTATCATCAAGACTGTTTTTGGAACTGCGCGACAAAAAAGGGCTTGCATACGTTGTCAGAAGTTCATACGAAAACTTCAAACTTGCAGCTAACTTCATGATTTATATCGCGACAGAACCGGGTAACCTTGAAACATGCCTGAAAGGATTTGAAGAGGAAATAACAAAGATTAAAACAGAACTTGTTTCGGAAAAAGAACTTGAAGATGCAAAAAACAGCTTAATTGGAAGATATGCATTTTTGGAAGAAACAAATATACAACAAGCAAGTACTTACGCAAAATACGGCGTATTAGGTTTGGGCTGCGATTTTCTTGAGGATGTAAAAACTAAAATTCAATCAGTTACGGTTCAAGATTTACAAGCCTGCGCTCAAAAATATTTCAACGACAATTTTGTTGTTTCTATTATCAAACCTTAACTTATCAGCTAATAGAAAAACTCATCAACTTTAAGAATATTTAAGTTGAGAGGATTGTCACGTGAAAAATAAAATTGTGGAAATTATCTGTTTTATTTGTTTTACAATCCTCTTTAGTTTAAACCAAAACGCCTTCTCTCTTGAAAATTACCCAATTGACACAAATTCCGCCGAGATTCAACAATTAAAAACACGTGATATAGAAACGCTTTTCAGGACAGAGCTGGAAAAATACGATAAAATTACCCGCTATTTAACAGTTCCCCGCGGACTGATATTAAGTATCGACAGCTCGGTATTTTTTCAGCCTCAAAGTTGTGAAATAATAGAAGATTCAAAAGATTTACTTGATAAAATCGGAGAAACAATAAAAGAAATTGATACCCCCTGTATCGTAGAGGGAAACGCAAAAATCGAAAACTCCTCTCTTGACTACGATACAAGTTGGGAAAACTCAACAACACAAGCTCAAAAAATAAGCGATTACCTGATAGAAAACCATAATATTCACCCTGACAAAATCCGCGCAATAGGGTTCGGAGCTTCAAACCCCGCAAAATTAGTACAACGAATAGATTTTGTTATATTGAATTATGATAATTAGGTTATAAAGAGGCGGAGCCTGCGGCTCCGCCTCTTTATAAAATATCTAAACTTCTTCTTTTCCTTAAAATTAAACAATAGCTTGCTGCAAGCGGGATGAGCGGCTTTCGCTGAATATATTTTTCAATTTCATAATGGACTGAGCATGAATCTGACAAACTCTTGACTCGGACATATTTAATGTTTCACCGATTTCTTTCATCGTCATATTTTCCTGATAGTAAAGAACCATCAATACACGTTCACGTTCAGGCAGTCTTTGGAGAGCTTTTTGCAAGTCCGATTTAACATTTTTTTCTTCAAGCTGTTCTTGAGGATTTAATTTATTTGAATCTTCAATAGTATCAATAATTTCCATACTATCTTCCGACGAACCGCGTTTTTCATAGATTGATGTCATTGTAACATCTTCAGACAAAATTTGGGTGACTTTTTCAGGTTCCATCTCCATGTACTGAGCAATTTCAGTTGTTGTCGGAACTCTTCCCAACTGTTGTTTCAAAACCTCGGATGCTTGTTTTATATCTTTAATTTTCTTCCTTACACTTCTCGGCAAGAAATCCTGAGCGCGAATTTTATCAATAATAGAGCCGCGAATTCTAATCAGTGCGTAAGTTTCAAATCTTGAATTGTGCTGCGGCTGGAAACGCTCAACGGCATTAATTAAACCTTCAACACCATAACCTGCTATATCTTCAATTGAAACAGTAGGCGGTAAAGTCATTTTAACTCTGCCGACAACATATCTTACAAGGTAGATATATTGAACAATGATAGCATCTCTTGCCTGCTTATCTGCTCTGTCAGCAAGATATTTGCCCCACAATGCAGTGAGTTCGTCTTCTGACATACGTTTTATACTATTGTAAGATGAAAAGTCGAAACCTTGTTCCATTAACCTACCCAACTCTTTCGTTATTACATTTCTATTCTATAATATTCAAGTTTTTAAACATCATTTAAAAGTATGAAAACCGTCATAAAAGATTAAAGATTTTCTCATACATGTAGTTGGTGTAGTTTAAATTTGCATGCGCGCCTGAATTTGGACAGAACCTTTATTTTTGGAGTTATATATAAGTTCATATTAGAAGCGATAAAAATACTGTCATTCTGAGGCTTTAGCCGAAGAATCTCAAAATTTTGGGCAACCTTATATATAAGTCCCTATTTTTTTAGTATAATAAAATTATGGGAAATATGAAAAGAATACTTGCAATAAATTTTGGCGGAATAGGCGATGAAATCTTCTTTTTACCGACTTTGATTTCATTAAAAAAACAGTTCCCGAATTCGCACATTACACTTGCACTGGAGCCAAGAAGCAAAGGGGTAAAAACGCTCACCGATATCATTGACGACATGCTTTTAATTGATGTCAAAGGAAAAAACAAATACCTTGAAATGCTTAAATTATTGGTAAAAGCACGCCTGGGCAAATACGATTTGGTAGTATCTTCGGGCGGAAACAAATTGATAAGTATTCTGCTGTTCTTAACAGGAATCCGCACACGCTGCGGCTACAACACAGGAAAATTAAGCGAAAAATTACTCACGCATGCCATGCCGCTTAACAAAAACCAATACGCCTGCCAAATGTATCATGACCTCATCCGAAATATAACAGATTACAACACGGAACTACCCGAAATAAATGTAGAATCAAGAGAAAAAATCGCAAATTCCGTACTAATCCACCCGGGAGTAAGTAAATTAAGCGTTGAAAAAAAGTGCATTAAGACAATTCCGCCTGAAACCTGGGCAAAAGCAATCGACCTTTTGGTTGCCGAAGGTAAAAAAGTCATGCTTGTCGGAGGTCCTGACGATAAAGAATGTATTGAAACAATTTTAGAAACAGTCCGGACTAAGAATTTTGAAAATCTGTACGGAACAACAAAAAGTTTAAAAGATTTGGCAGTCTCGATATCTTCTGCCGAAAAATTCTTATGTTCTGATTCTGCACCACTCCATGTCGCTGTAGCACTAAAAACAAAAACCTATGTGATTTTCGGACCAACCGATGTAAAAGCATTAATCCCCGAATGTGATGATGTGGTGCCAATTATGGCAAATGATAAATGCGAGCTGAAACCATGCCTTTGGGCAAGACGTCAGACAACCTGCGAAAAACTTGATTGTCTGAAAATTACAGCCGCTCAAATCTCCGAAACCGTTTGCAAGGAATAAAATAAATCTCTATAAAATATTGTCATTCTGAACTCGCTTCAGAATCTTATTCAACATCTTAAAAGCTGGATTGCTTCGCATTCGCTCGCAATAACGAGTTAGTCTGTCTTTGCAGGAGAATCGAAGTATCCCATAAAATTTGAGATTTTTGGGCTAAAACCTCAGAATGACTATTGCTAATATAAGATAAATTACCGCACGATATTTCACCCTCCACACCACGACAGTAACCTGCCACTATTTTTAAGAAATGTAACAAATTTGTTAAGTTGCGCAAAAACGCCGAAAAAAAATACTTTATCTATATGTAGGTAATTAGTGTTAGTGTGAAAGGTTTTAATGTCTTATGGCATTTAGTGATGTAGCAACAGTCGGATTTGTTTTCAGAAACGGTCAGAAAGTCAGCAATGGCGACGCCGGCAGAATCCCTGTACTTGCAGGTCAAGCAGTTAACGCTATAAAAGCAGGTGCTGAATCAGGAAAGGCAATATTTTCAACACCTTGCCAGGCAATCATCAATACTACAAGTGAAGTTGCAAAAGCTGACCCGCTGTTTAACGGATTACTTAAAGGGGTTAATTTCGCAAGCAAATATGTGAATCCGCTTATTACTGTATCAAGCGGCTTGAAAGTTGCATTAGCTAAAAAAGAAGACAGACAAAAAACACTTATCACAGAAGCAGGATGTCTTCTTGGTATGTTCGGTGCAGAAGGCTGGATGAAGAAAAATCTTGTTGGCATTCTTGACAAATTACCTATCTCAGCAAAATGGAAACCAATCGTCAAAGGTTTAACATTCATAGCTGGTTCAATCGGATTCTCTACACTTGGTTCAAAGATAGGGGAATGGGTTGCAGATAAAGTAAATATACCTTTTGGTAAGGAAGAACGCGCTGCATACTACGCTAAACAAGAAGCAAAAGAAGCTCAAAAAGTAAACAAACCTTTGGACTATCAAGCCTAAATATTGCACCCAAGATTTGGTTGGATTATAATTTTCAATAAACACGAGGTAGAATAAATGAGAGAAACAATTAAAATAACGAAAATGCAAGGCTGTGGAAATGATTTTGTAATCCTGGATTATCCGGAATTTGAAAAATCGGGATTAGCAATGTCAGAATTGGCAAAAAAACTTTGCGACAGAAACTTCGGAATAGGCGCGGACGGAATGATTATCCCAGACACAAGACCAAACGGAGAAACAGATATTGCATGGTTCTTTTACAACTCAGACGGCTCAACCGCACAAATGTGCGGAAACGGAATGAGATGTTTTGCCAAATACGTATACGATAAAAAGCTTGTTGATAAAAAAGTTTTCAGTGTAAAAACCCTTGCCGGAGTCATCAAACCCGAGATTTTAGACGACGGAATTGTAAAAGTCGATATGGGTATTCCGATTTTAGATGATGAAAAAATACCGTTCAAAGGTGAAAGACATTA
>JAMPCZ010000048.1 GCA_023665935.1 Muribaculaceae bacterium
AATCAAAGATTCCAACAATTATATAGTGTTGCGATTGCTTCTTGATTTCACCTTTCTATGTTTGTAAACAAATGTTACAAAGATCCTTTAAAAATTAAAGATTGCCGACTGATGTGCCGATAAATGAAATATAGGAAAACAATGACGGAAAGGACAACTATTATGGGTATGTCAGCATCACAAGCAAGGTTTTTATGTTTAACGGCTCGCAAGAACAACGTCGAGTTTGAAGGACAGCAAATTAACCAACAAAGAACTTCATTATCTAACGAATCAGGAAGTTATTACAGTGAGTTGTGTAACATGTCTGTTCCGACACCTCCGTCAATTGACGATTATACTAAGGTGACTTATACATTTGATGATGGTGCCTTAACTAACACTATTACTTCTATGATTGCAAAAGGTGCTAATTCTTATTCAATCAGCTATATTCAACAATGGCAGGATGATTATTCAATCGTTTCAGCTTCTTCAAGTGTTGTATCAAGAAAAAATGTAGCACTAGAAGGCGAACCTGAGCAATATGAATACAGAATCGGCTCAGCTATGTTACGTAAGATGGATGGTTCTTTTGCTAACGGAACAATTAAAACTGAAGACATCCAAGCTATGTCTGATGAAGATTATGAAGAATTCCAAAAAAGTGATTCTATTAAAAATGATAAATACTTGAGTTCATTAACAAAAGATCAGTTAGTTGACTTAATAGAACAAGAAAGTTACTACAAATCAATGCTTAACGAAAAAAACGGCACAAAAGAAGATTATTACGTAAGATATGTAAAAGATTCTCAAACCGGCGGTTATACTCCGTTTTTCTACAAAGAAAATGATTTGGAAAAATCTGCATATATTGATGGTGAACTTTCTGAAAGTTTGGGCTGCTATACAATTGGCAGTGCAACAAAAACAAGGGAAGTTTTGAACCAAGAAGGTATTGTTGAAAAAGATTCTACCGGTCGATATTTATCAATTACATTGTTTGACAAAGATGAAAACGGTAATAAAATCGGCAACGGTATTCAATATAACCTTATCACTAATACTTCTACTGATGAAGCGGCCTACAACGATGCGATGAACAAATATAACTACGAACAACACCAGTACAATCAAAAAGTTCAAGATATCAATTCAAAAATCGAAATTGTACAACAGCAAGATAAATCTCTTGAATTAAAATTGAAACAACTAGATACAGAACGTACAGCAATTGACCAAGAAGCAGAAGCTGTTAAGGCGGTTATCAAGAAAAACGTTGAACTTTCATTCAAAACGTTTAATGCTTAGCGGATTTTTGTACAGACAAAGTCCGGATAGCGAACAGGTTGAGCAAGCAGTGGCAAAGCTATGAATTCGAAACTTGTATGGGTAATGTTGTCCTTGCGAGGAACGAAGTGACTTGGCAATCCACAAAAAATACCCAGTCATTCTGAGGAAGCTTGTGACCGAAGAATCTCTTTATATTTGAGATCCTTCGCTTAACGCTCAGGATGACTAATACGATTTACACCTACCCTTATATTTGGTCAAGTGAAATAGCTTTTACTCCGGCGTATCTTGCTTTATCCATAAGTTTTACAACTGCGCCGTGGGTTGAATCCCCATCTGTTTGTATAAGCAATCCGTCAGGATAGTTTTTTATTTCTTGAGATAACACTGTTCCCAGTCTGTCAGGTGAAATTTCTTCGTTATTTATGAAATATTTATCGTTTTGAGTTACTGTTACTGTGAGGATTTGAGGGTCTTTGTCTATTTGAGATTGCTCAACGTTTTCCGGTACGGTCAAACTGATACCTTGTTTGTCCAATAATGGTGCAATTACCATCATAATAATCAACAGTACTAAAAAGATATCCGTTAATGGTGTAATATTAATTTCGTTAAAAGTTTCTCTCATTATTCTTCTCCCTCTTGAGGAATGTTTACTTGAGCGTTTTTCTCTAATTCTTTTTGTTCTTTTTTATTCAAAGGTTCACCCGCAACCACAAGCTTTTTGTATTCAGCATTTTGGGCGGCGTCCATAACATTCATTATTGTAGAACTTTTTACGCTTTTATCTGCTTTTACGACAACTTCGGGTTTTTCTGAATCACCTTTGAGGGCGATAAGTTTGTCCGTCAATTGCGAGCTTACAATGCTTTCTCCGTTTACAAACATTGAGCCTTCTTTTGTGATTGATATTGTAACCTTTTCATCTTCAATATTTATACCGTTGTTAACCTCAGGAATATCGACCGAATTATCCATTGATTGGAATGACGGTGCGACAACCATCATTATAATTAACAATACCAAAAAGATATCTGTTAACGGTGTGATATTGATTTCATTGAACATTTTTTGTTTTTTGTTAGTAGAAAAAGCCATTTTATTTCACCTGTTTTTTTATAGATTGATTTTTGAAGACGAATATTTTGATTGTGGTTCAGATTCAGAATCAACAAAGCTCAAGAATAACAATTTGATAAGCTGAAAATCGTCCTCAAAGTGTTTAACGATTGCTTGGAATGAGTTGAAGAAAATTACTGCAACAATTGCAACACCAAGACCGAATGCTGTAGCAATCAATGCAGAACCGATACCGGAAGCTACAGTTGCAGCTTGGTTTCCTGAATCGGCAAGGATGTTGAAAGTTAACAGAATTCTGACAACGGTCCCGAACAAACCTAAAAATGGTGCTACACCGCCGATTGTACCCAGGATGGTTAAATGTCTTTCAAGTTTTCTTGTTGCAAGTGCCGCAGAAATATCGAAAGAGCGTGAAAATCCGTTTCTTTGTTCTGAGAAAATTCTCACTGCTTCTTCAATAACTTCACCGATAACTCCTCCGCAGCGAATAGCTATATTTTGAGCTGCTGAAAGGTCATTTTTTGATAATACAGAATCCAATTCTCTCATATAGATTGTAATATCGCGTTGGTTTTTTTGATAGAATGACCATTTACTGATAACAACCCCAAGTACCAATATTGAACATACAAAGATTGGTAACAGTACCGGCCAGTCCATTTTAATTGACTCAATTAATAATTCCATAGTTTTTTATCCTCACTTTTGTAATAACTTTATTTTTAATATTTTGTAGCTCCAAATACGTTGTAATCAAACGTAAATTGGATATCAATGCTTTGTCCTTTAAATTCAGCCGGAAGCGGTCTGAACGGTGCTGCAAGATGTACTGCATTCAGAGCGGCTTTATCCGCGTTCGGCAGTCCTGAAGACTTGAACACACTGCAAGAGAGTAATCTTCCGTCTTTTGCAATCTTGAATAAAAGAACAACACGTTTACTTTCGTTTCCTTTTGGCGGATCCCAGTTCATTTTGATTCTTCGTTGAAGTTCTCTCATATACGGACCGAAATCTGGTTCTCTGATAGCATCAATTCCCGGACGACCTCCTCCGCCTCCAGGGTTGCCTCCGCCTGAACCGGATCTTCCGCTGCCGCTTCCTGTGCCGGTACCTGAACCTGTGCCTGTACCTTTAGCAAGTTTATTTCCGGAGCCGTTCCCAATAGGTGCAAGTGATGGGTTCGGAGCATAGTTACCCGAGCCTGATGAGCCTCCGTTTTTAGATGTTCCGGAACCGCTAATCGGACCTGTTGCATATTGTCCGGCTTTTGTTCCTCCCGGAGGTACAGGAACCTTGAATGGTGTATTTGTTGGTTTTGAAACTGCTTTTGGTGCCATATCAGGACGAACCGCAGATGGTCTTGCGGTTGGTGGCTGCGGTTTTGCAGCTTTCGGTTTTTGAACCGCTTGGGTTGGAGTTGGTGCCGGTGGAACATTTTTCTGCGGCGTAGTCACTGTTTGCTGAGGTTTTGCCGCAGGTTTTGGTGTTACGGACTGCGAAATTTTGTTTACGATATTTTGTTTTGGAGCTGGGGAAGGTGAAGATGCTGATGGTGCCGGTTTCTTACTTGGTGCTGATGATGGCATTGAAACAGGTCTTGTAGGGGCTTTTATTCCGCCCGTTCTCGAATTTCTGTCAGCTCTGAATTTTGTATTCGGGTCTTTTGGCTTGTCTTCTTTATCAACAAGTACAAATTCAATATCGTTAACTTTCGGGGTTGGTTTTTTGAATATACTTAAGGTAATTCCAAAATACGCCAAAATAGCCATCAATAGCCATAGTGTTCCGATTGTGGTGATGTGAGCGGTTGTCGAAATCTTAATCCCTTTATCTAAAGGAATTGAAGTTTTGTCTGCTCTTGTGACCGCAGGCATCTTAAATCCGTCGCTGTTTTTTGATGAATCGTTGTTGTATCTTGTTTTTTCTGTATATTTTCCTAATATTGACATTTTATTCCCTAACAACAAATATTTACTCTTATTTGTTAATAATTCTAGTAAAAATCATTAATAATATTATTGCCCAAAAGACTTATTTTCGGGATTAACCGTAATTGGCTGGGTCAAGATTAACTCAAGGGAAGAGTTTGCCGGAATTTCTACTTCTGCACCTTTATCCCATAGTGATTTGACAAGTCCGCCGCCGGCTCCTACCGCAGTTGATAATGCTGTACCTCTGCCTATATTTCCGCCTGCAATAGGAGAAACGATTACCCCTGTAAGAGCCCCCGCTCCGGCTCCTACCAAAACGTCTTTTGTGTATTCTTTTGCTACATCAATTTTAGATCCGCCGATAAGCGTTCCAGTGAAATCCGTCGTTTTTATCACTGCTGAAATCGGAATATTTGAGCCTGTCGGTGTTATAATTTGAGTAAATCTCAATGTTAATTTCCCGTTTAAACTTCCGTGTTTAGCCTTGGAAACTTCGATAACAGAACCATTGATTGTGCTTCCCGCAGGTGCGATTCGTGCTCCGTTGTAATAAAAATCAGAGCCTAAAAACATTGCTACATTTTGTCCCACGACTGCAGTTCCTGAACTTATCGGAGCAGCCATAACCGCTCTGAATTCTTGTCCTGCAGGAACTGTAACAATACTTCCTTTTAGTGTATTGTTTGTCAGTTTGTAGTTGTTTTCCGCGCTGTAATATGACGGATTATATGCCGGTTTAGGTACGTTTTGCTGATAGCTGTAATTTTCAGCTGCAAAAACGCTTCCTGAACATATTAGCATTGCTGTAATTATAAATATATTTTTCATTAACTTAAATATCCCCTTTGTTCCCTAAAGCCTTCTCCATTTTATTGTACATTATATAAAAGTTTTGTCAAATTTTAATCAGTAAGTGTGTGTGTTATTGGAGCAGGAGCGGTTAGTATTATAATTTGCTGTTCGCCTGCAGGGATTTTCGTGTGTGTACCCATACATCTTCTTCCGCCCGGACGGATTTGAAGTGTTGCGGCTCTGTGATTCCACGATATTCCCTGGTATTTGCTTTGGTAATGCGGCATTTTTACCCACTCTGAGGGCTGGGTCAATTCTCCGCCTATAAGATTGTCGTTTGAGGTATAAATGTAACCTTTCACCGGTATTTCAAATCCGTCAGGCAGTAAAAGTTTTGTTATTTTTATCTTCATAGAAGCATTTGTGCCGACAACAGGTTCGTTAATTTTTTCAATATACCCGAAGAATTCGGTATTTCTTGGAATAATATTTGTTTCGTACATGAATAAATCACTTGTAGAGATAAATTTCAATTTATATCCTTCGGGACAGGTTTCCGTTGAAATTTCCTGGGTAGTGATAACGGGAATAAAAGAGCCGGAAGGCAGTGTGATTTCGTCAAATCCCCTCATCTCAAGCTGGATTTTTTCAAAATCCTGTGCGTATGCGTTTGTTTGTGAATTCAGGCTGAAACATATCAGAGCCAGTAGTATTAACAGTATCCTCATAGGATTTATTATAACAGTTTTTTCTGTTATATCAAGTAGCTGTATCTTCATTTGCAAAATTCTTTCAAATACGTTATACTTATTCTGTTAATCAAGATGGAGAGAGTTAAGTTGGATAAAATTAGTTATACGTTGACTGTAGAGGATTGTAAAGATTACGTGGTTGCACAATACAAAATTCCGCGGATTAAAAAGTTTATTATGAAAACTTTTGTCCCGTTTTGGATAATGGGCGGAATTTTTGTAGTTGTTCTGATAGTACCTTTGTTTATAAATTTGCTCTCCGGTTTATCTTATTTAGTGCAGGAAGGTGAAATGTCTTTCTTTAAGGCTTTAACAGATTTTCAGATGTGTGAATTTTATAAATCGGCTCTTCTTTATTTTGTAAAAGCTGTATTACCGTTAATAGTTATTTGGGTTCTTATATTTGCTATAGCTTGGGGAATTGGTGCAACTGATGCTTTTTCAATATCTTCAAAAAGAGTGTTTAAAATGCTTGAAGGCAGAGCTTTGGATGCTGAGATTGAAGTTCAGGAAAACGGGTTAGCTATGTCAAATAAAAATGCTTCAAGTTTTATTGAATGGAGCGGCATTGTTGATATCCATGAAACTAAAAGCACTTTCTTAATCTTTGTTTCTAAATATCAGGCTGTTATTGTTCCGAAAAGAGCTTTCGCAACCGAAGATATTGCAAAAGAGTTTTTTAATATCGTGGATGAGAAATCAAGAGCGGCAAAAGCTTAAACTTGTCCTGCTTTGATGTAGTTTATAATTTCAAGGATTTTGTTGTAATCTTCTTCAAGTACTAAAACTCCTCGGATTTTTGATGCGTTTTTTATTCCGGCTATATAATACGGGTAAAATTTTCTAAAGAATTTTATACCAGTGCTTTCCCCGCGAAGTTTTATTTCTTCATCAAGATGGGTTTTCATCATATCAAGCTTTTCTTCCAGGGGCGGAGTCGGCAGTTTTTCCCCGGTTTTTAGGTAATGCGCAATTCTGCCTATAAGAGTGGGGTCACCTAATATTCCTCTGCCTATGGCGATTCCGTCAGCCCTGCTTTTTTCAAGGCATTCTATTGCGGTTTCAATGGATGTTATATCCCCGTTTGCAAACACCGGAACATCGACATTTTCTTTTAATTGACGGATTTTCTCCCAGTCGGCTTTACCCGCGTAGAATTGAGAGCGGGTTCTTCCGTGTATGGTAATAAATTCTGCACCTGCTTCCTGCATTTGCTGTCCGAATTCTACAAAATTCATTTCATCTGCGGTGTACCCTAATCGGAATTTTACACTTACAGGCTTATCTGTTCCTTCTTTTACGGCTTTTACTAAGTCTGCTGCAAGTGCCGGGTTTTTCATCAGAGCGGCTCCGTCCTGCCCTTTCACTACCTTGTTAACCGGACAGCCCATGTTGATATCTATCATATCTGCGAATTGAGTCAGATAGCGGGAAGCACCTCTCATTAAATCAGGCTTGTGCCCGTTAATTTGATAAACAATCGGGTGATGAGTGTTATCAAGTTTGGTAATTTCTGTGCGTACGTTTTGAGCAAGAAATTCCGAACTTATCATTTCTGTTGTCAGTAGCGCGTCAGGTGCGTATTTTCTTACAAGTGAACGCAGGACATAATCCGTTATGCCTGCCATCGGGGCAAGTGAAACTTTACTTTTTATTAAATTGTCTACTCTATTTTGCATATTCCTTTAATTCTTCGGCTCGAGCTTTTGCATATTGTTTATACTCATCATCCTGAACATTTGAGTCTGCGTAAGCTGTGTAATATGTATAAGCTTCTTTGTATTTTTCCAGCGCGTCATAGTCTGATGCTATTAAGTAATTACAGATTGTAAAATCCTTGTTCAGTTCGTAGGCGTTTTTTAAATCTCTGATTGCATCATATCTTTTTTCTTTCGCCTCATTAATCATACCACGATAATAAAGTGCATAAGCATTTTTGCTGTCTTTAGCAAGAATTTGGTTGAATTTGTTGAAGCTGTCGTCAAGATTATTTGCTTCGTATAGCGCGATAGCGTCGTTTAATAAATTAGACTGTTCCATATCCTCAATTGATTTTAAATAATCAAGAGCTTGAGTGTTGTTCTTGTTAAAGGCAATAGATTTTTGTAAATATTCTTTTGCATTTGCGTAATCTTCATCTTCACCGTACAGGCATGCTATAGCGTAAGCAATATCCGAATCAATCGGTTTAAGCTCCAGTGCTTTTTTGTAATACGTAATTGCGTTAGCTCGGTCACCCATTTCCTGATACGCGGTTGCAATACCAAGGGTTGTATCAATTGTCGCCGGTTGAATTGCTAAATATGTATTGATTGCAGTTTTGTAATCTTTTTTGCCGTAAGCTTTCGCCGCTGCCGCTAATAAATTATCCGTTTTCATATTGGTGATATCTTTTAGGGTTGATGCCACGGTTTCATCATTCGGGAATTTAGCTTGAGCCGTGTTCAGTGTTTGCAGAGCCTCCTCAAGTTTGTTCTGTTGAGCTTGCGCAAGAGCCATATTTATGTAAATCTCTACAAGCTGCGGGTTTGCTTTGATTGCAGATTGATACATGAAAAGCGCATCGTCGGTTTTTCCCGCCTTATGAAGTTCGATTGCGTAATTATAAATGGTATCTGCAGGAGTTATCCCTTGCGGAGCTTTTGTGTTGACGTAAGTTACAAATTCCTGCGGAGTCATTGTTTTCTTTGCACTTTCAACAATTTGAGTTTTAATATATGTGTTATCCGGGTCAAGAGCGAGAACTTTTTGGAATCCTTCTTGTGCAACTTTTGAATCACCGAGTTTGTCAAAACACTGTGCGCGGTATAAAAGAGCGTTGACATTGTTTGGATACAATATTAATACTGATTCGTAAGCTTTAATCGCAGTTCTGTAGTCCCCTTTTTGCTGGTATAAGGTTCCCGTATTTATTCTTGTGTTAATATTTGACGGGTCAAGGGTTTCTGCTTGTCTGTAGTAGTTAAGAGCCTCATCTAAACGACCTTGTTTTTGCAGAACTGCGCCTAAATTAGCATTTAAGTTTGCGTTATTTGGTGTTGCTATAACTTTTTTACTAAAAATTCGCTCCAGTGAATATAACGTATCTTTGCTTTCAGGGTTAATTCGTTCCAGTACGTAGCTGTACTCTTTTAATGCATCATCTGAGCTTCCTTGATTATCAAGGATTTTTGCATAAGTTAATCTTAGGTTTAAGTCAGTCGGATTTACGAAAACCGCTTTTTTATAATATTCTGCGGCTTTTGGTTCGTTACCCAAAATTTTCATAATATCTCCGACCTGCTCAAAACTTTTTGCCTGCAAAGAAGTGTCGCCTAAAGCTTGGTTAAACTCATACGCTGCCGCCGCGAATTCGCCCTGAGCTCTAAGTTTTTTTGCGGTGTTAAATCTGTTTTCGGGTGCAATATTGTAATCAATGGCATCAAGACATATATCTAAGTATTGCTCGATTTGTGCATTTGTAGAGCCGCGAGTCCCGCTTGCCGGGTAATACTTCAAATAAAACAGTGCACTCCTGTAATCGTTTGCAGCCTTATCCCAGGTTTTTCGATTTGCGTACTCGGCGGCTCTTGCCAGGTAAGAATTAACAAGTCCGATTCTGGCAGATGCATCCATATAATTTATCCTTAGTGCACTTTTGAATTCGGTTATTGCTCCGGAATATTGGTATTGGGTCAAATAGTTTTGCCCAAGGTCAAAGTGCTCTCTAAAATCCGCAAATGCAGTACCGTTTAATAAACAAATTATAATTGATAGCTTTGCAAAATTTGCCAGTGAGTTTTTCATGATTGCTCCCTTTCCTGCATTCATTCTATTATAATTTGCTTTCTATGTATATACACAAACGACTAATTGTAAATTTTATTTATATAAAACAAAAAGAGTAAGATATCTGAATACCTTACTCTTTTGAATTTTTGCTTGAAAACTTCTAAATCATAAATTCCTCAATTGAAATGAATTTTAAGCATTCGTCAAACAGATTTTGGATGGGGATTTCAATGTCTGCTGTCTTTGAATAATTGTTTTCATCAATCTTGCTCATCATCATTTCGCTTTCTGAAACTGTCTTCATACTGTTTTGCTCCTTATTTAATTTTACCGGGGAAATATCCTTTTTTATCAACAATTTATTATTCGGCATATTTAGTAAAAACTTTAATAAATAATTTGATGAATTTAAAATTTTTCTATAAATAGTATATATAGTTGAGATAAAGCAAGTTACAAAAGTTAACATTTTAGGAATGTAAAGATATAGCTTTATTTTATTTTCATGTTAATATAAAATCGTAGTGATACTTTAATAACATAGGAGATACAACAATAGCTAACGATACTAGATCCATGAAGGATAAGGACAAAACAATAATGAACGAGCGTATACGTTCAAAGGAAGTGAGATTGATTGATGAAAACGGGACAAATCACGGAGTTGTTCCAACCTCAAAAGCATTGGCGATGGCAGAAGAAGCCGATTTAGATTTAGTATTGATAAGCCCAAACCAAGCACCTCCGGTAGCTAAGATTTTAGACTATGGCAAATATAAATATGAGCTTGCCAAAAGAGCAAAAGAGGCTAAGAAGAAACAGCATGTTGTAGAGGTAAAAGAAGTAAAAGTTCGCTATAAAATAGATGTGCACGATTATGAAGTACGTTTGAAGAGTGTAAGAAAATTTATTGCACAGGGAAATAAGGTTAAAATCGTTGTTATGTTGCGCGGAAGGGAGATGCAGCATTCAAACTTGGCGTTTGAACTAGCTAACAGATTTCTTGCTGACTTAGAGAATGATCCTATTCAAGTGGAGAAAAAGCCGCAATTGGAGGGTCGTAATGTAACATTGTATTTAGTCGGGCAATCTTCATAAATAAGTCTTGACATTTAACCTTGAGCAGGTATTATAGAAAACGTAGCCAACATGGTTGCAAACAACTGAAGGCTAGCCGCAATAGCTCAGTTGGTAGAGCAAGGGACTGAAAATCCCTGTGTCCTTGGTTCAATTCCGAGTTGCGGCACCATTTAAAAAAGACTCCGATTATGGAGTCTTTTTTAATACTGATGTTTATAAATAAATTTTACCAGTCAATTTTAGCAGCTTTGGTTAGTATAACGGTACATTGAGTGATGTGTTTGGAAATTTATCAAACGTAGGTTGGGTATACTTGCCAAACCTACGTTCATACTGTTAATCGAAATCTATAAATGGTTTATGTGATCTATATTCTCCGAAAAGTTGTGTTGCTATTTTATCAAGCTTATTAGTTAAACCTTCATTTATTAATCTATCTGACTCGGAGTGTATTTTTCGAGCGTATTTACTTATATCTTGTAACGAATTTCTTTCTTTATTAACGAAATTTATCAATTTCTTTTTTAAATTTTGACTTATTGGATCTTCAAAATTAAGTTTTTTTTGTAAATCAATATTTTTATTACGTTTTTTAGCAAGCTCACATATTGAATTAGCTACACTCTTTCCTAATGCTAGGAAATATTGTCCAAGCATATCCGAAGAAGCTCCTTTTTTGCCATTTACATTAACAACAACCTCTTTATCGTACCTTCTTCCTAAAATTTCGATAACATCATCTTTGCCATCATTCAATAGAGCTTGAATAGCATTAATAACTTCCCTTTTTTCCTGCTTACTATAACAATTAGAATGATTAACTGTATCATAAAACATTTTTCTAAGTGGTTCTGTTGGAACAAAACGAGAACCAAATGAGATATTTCGGCTTTGAATATTTGTCATTTTTGTACTCCTATTAACTTGTTACAGAAACTTTAAAACTTGTAATTTTTTTTTTGCTATTAGCTTGTAGACTGACAATAAAATACTCAAACACCCTGTTTAAAATTTTCAACATGACTGTTACTTTACTGCATGAATAAACTTTTTATTTTAATATGTTGACAAAATCTAAAAAACTGATAGAATACGGGTATTGGCTTTTTGCCTCTTATAGCGATGGTGTGCGGGGTGGGGGACTGTAGTAACTGTAATCAAAACATCTGAGTGTGTGAAAGAAATCGCAAGAGTTTGAATAAATAACGATAGGAATAATATGCTGACAGAGTATCAACAACAAATTTTAAGTTTATATAACCAAGGTAAAAGTGTACGAGAGATAGCGGATTTGCTTCAAATTAGCCCTCACTGTGTAAAATCGGTGCTGATTTTAGCATTAGGAACAAAATTACTTAAGTATTAAAAATCTTCTAATTCGACTGATTTAATTACAGGCAGGAACTTCAACCAGTTCAAATTCAGGGTACTGCATACCTTTAGGATATTTAGATGCTGCATTTTTTAGTCCGTTTTTTAATACATCATTAATTCTTATAATTTCCCCATCTATTTTGACATCATTTTTGGGGGCGTTTTGAAGCATACTGAATCCTTGTCCGCCTTCTGCGATGTATGAGTCTATAGTGCATTTATATTTTTTAGCTTGGGAATTTGAATCATTGCCAAGTATTGGTTTGTCATTGATATATATTTGTTTTATTTCCCAAATTCCTAATTCGGGGTTGTCAGCACCTTCAACTTTAATATTGTTTGAGCATTGCAGAAATCTCGGGTTACTATTCCCGTAACCGTTTGTTTTTAGTGCATGTTGGAAGACTTCTTTTAACTGTTTTGGGTTTAGTTCAACTGTTTTTATTGGAGTATCTGCAATCATTGTTTTTTTGAATAAATAATTAGTAATAGAGCTGTCAGGTCTGTATTCCATCGGTTTCATCAAGAACCCTGTTGAAAAGAATGCGATATCAGCATCAGCGGCTTTCATCATTTCGTCAGCCAAAAAACTGCCTAAAGGACAAGGTTTTGAGTATTGTTTTGGAAGGTGTAATGTGTATGGGGCAATATTTTCAAGTAAACCTGAAGCTTTTTCATATTCACTAAGTTCGCTTTCAAAAACTTCATCTACTTTTAAGTTGTCTTGATTTATCATTGTTACATTTTTGACTTCTTTGCGCCCGTTATTGTTGATTAAATCAAGTTTATACATTGAATCACTGAACGATTGAGGGTAATAAATATTTAAGTCAGTGTCGGGTGGAACAAAATCATGGTCGTGTCCGCCAATGGTAACGTCTACGTTTATTCCGTGCTCTTTGCAGGTTTTAACCAATTCTTTGCTTGAATCCATGTAATCATGGTTTAGAATTATAACGTTATCGGGTTTCTCTTTAAGAATTGCTTGTTCTATTTCTCTGATAACTTGCATTTGCTTTTTGGGTACAATTCCAAATCTTGCGGTGTTTATATTATCAATACAGAATCCTGTAATAAGGGTTTTATCCCCGTCGCGTTGAACAATGGTATACGGTTTCAGCCATTGCGGACGTGTTCCGTCTGAGTTAAAGATGTTTGCGCAAACAGTTTGAATTCCTTTATTGTTAAATTTTTTCAATGTGTCAATAAGGTAATCAAGGCTTTCTTTGTTAAAACCAAAGTCATTATTTCCTAGGGTTGCGACTATTTCGATATCAGGTTTTGCGTCCTTCATTTTTATATAACTGTCACGTTCCAAGTCTTTCGGATAAATACCTTTAAAAATATCGCCGCAATTTAGTAGTAAAACATTATCGTCGTTTTTGCTTTCATTTAATATATTTGATAAAAAAGCTCTGGTTTTTCGTGTTTCTTGGTGTGAGTCGGAAATTGCATATATTTTTGTTTTTCCGTTAAACGAGATATTAGGGCGATTGTATATTTGCATGTTTTTACCTTTTTTATTACCTTACTAAAACTATTTCAGCTATGTCAAAACTCCGGCAAATTTTTTTTTGCTACTAATTTGATTTTAGTATAATAAATTAGCCCTAATCGGCTCTATCTATAATTCCGCCGCCTAAAACTATGTCATTATCGTAAAATACAACAGATTGTCCTATTGCAATTGATTTTTGGTATTCATCAAATGTTACTTCAACTTCATCGTTAACTTTTTTTAATATAGCTTTTTGAGGTTCTTGAGTTGAGCGGATTTTTACTTGTACTTCATAAGGGATTTTATCAGCAATCCAATTCAGATTAATTGCCGTTAGGGATTTTTTAAAAGTTTTATCTAATGCTCCAACTACTACTTCATTTTTATCTTTGTTCAGGGATAAGACATACAAAGGTTCTGTGGATGATACCCCAAGTCCTTTTCTTTGCCCTATTGTGTAGTTCCAAATTCCCTTGTGTGTCCCTAAAATTTTTCCGTTTGTATCAACAATATTACCGGCAGCCTCATTTACCCCTAAAAGCTCGTTGTAATCACCATCATAAAAATCCTGGCTATCGGGTTTTTCTGCTACATCTAATCCATTTTCTTTTGCTATTTTTCTTATTTCGTCTTTTGTATAATTCCCTAACGGTAAAAGAATATTTTTTAATTGATTTTGAGTTAATCTATATAAAAAATAGGATTGGTCTTT
>JAMPCZ010000049.1 GCA_023665935.1 Muribaculaceae bacterium
CAAATATTTACTGGATTGCCACGTCGGGCATTAGCCCTCCTCGCAATGACAAAAATTCGTCATCCTGAGCGAAGCGAAGGATCTCATAACAAAAAGAGATTCTTCGGATTATTTACGCCTCGCAATAAACGCCACCGCTCACACTTGCGTCAAGACTCAACGTCTTGCCGACGCGTGTTCGACTCTCGCTTCGCTCGTGGCTCTGCTCGGCTTCCTCAGAATGACATAAAATTAATCCCCGCCCCTTGTGGGAGGGGAAGTGAAGGGGAGGGGGGCAAATTTGAACACTTAGATAACATTCCACTCGAAATTCCTCAAGTAAAAGCAGCGTTCACTCTCGCCGAGGTCTTAATCACCCTTGGTATAATCGGCGTTGTGGCGGCGATGACCATTCCGAATTTGATGAGCAAAATCCAAAAACGCAGACTGGAAACTCAAGTTAAGGCGACGTATTCGGTTATTCAGCAAACTATGAGAAACGCCGAAGGGCAAGGTGCTGATTTTCAGATGGCGTTTAATGACTATTCTGATGCTGCTATGAAAGAGTGGTTTGAAACATTTATTGTTCCCGGGTTGAAAGTTGAGAGTGTTTGCTACAACAAGGTCGGATGCTGGCATAAAAAGGGCGAAGCAAAAGAATTAAACGGCGGTACAAATCCCTGGGATGTAAATGTCGGCTGGGGACTCAATATTATAACTTTTACTATAGCTAAAGGTGCCTGGTTCAATATGGATGGGCATGCTGCATCGCAATGTAGATCAACTTTCGGTATAAATACTAATTCAGATTGTTTGGTGATATATTTTGATGTCAATGGCAGCGCGAAACCAAATCGAGTCGGAAAAGATATTTATGCTGTTGTTCAAACTGATAAAGGTTTGGTTCCGGCAGGTGCTGATATGAGTAAGGCTCAAATTGAGGCAAATTGTACCACGGGCAGAGGGTATTGGTGTTTGCAAAAAGTTATAAATGAAGGTTGGGTAATTTCTGACAAGGTTTTAAAACGATAGTTTTAATATTTAATATGTTTTACCTAAACGGATATTTATGCTAAAATGTCTTAGCACAGTTAATAAAGGAGAGATAATCATGGCAGATGCTAAAATTTTAGCTACTATCGAAAGAAGTGATACAGAACAATTGCAAATTTCTGTTAGTGAATACAAAGGCAGAAGTTACTTGAATATGAGAATATTTTATACAACAGATGAAGGTGCAACTTGGCTCCCTACAAAAAAAGGTGTGACTTTTTCACCTGATCAGCTGGATTTGTTAACTGAAGCTATTGAAGAAGCTAAGCAAGAATTCATGTCTGCTGAAGAAGCTTAACAAAAATTTATTTGCACATCCGGAATTTTGTCATTCTGAACTTGATTCAGAATCTTAAAATTGCGGATGTGTCGCTTTAAATACCGATAATAAAAAGAGTGTATTTTATATGGATGAAACCGTACAAACAAATTTATTTGAAGTTCCAACGCGTAAGCTTACATTAAAAAAGCGCGAAGGTGGTTCTGTGTCTAATGAGGCGGATGAGTCTGAGTGTCATCCTCGTTACGCGGTTTGTTTGGTTAATGTAAAGGCTCTCGGGGTCAAGACTTTTAGTTATATAATTCCGCCCGAGATGAAAAATAAAATAAAAATTGGACAGGCTCTGCTGGTTCCGTTTGGAAGACAATGGGGCATAAATGCTTTTTGTGTCGGTTTTTCAGATTACTTGCCTCCTGAAATTAAGGCTAAGCGCATATCTAAAATTTTAGATGAAACACCGCTTTTTTCTGTTGAATATTTAAAACTTTTGGAGTGGGTTGCAAATTATTATTGTACGGATTTGATTACGGTTTTGAATGCTGCGATTCCGTTGAAACTCATCGAAAAATCACTAAAGACTGAGCATTCTGTTGAGTTTGTAACAACAGAAGGGGCGACAAAACGTCAGCTGCAAGTGCTTGAACTCTTGCAGTTGCAAGGCAAAACTCCTTTAATTGAGTTTGAAAAACTTGCTAAAACTACGCGTGCAACAATTAAAAAACTTGACTCTATGGGATGTTTAAAAATTATAGAAGAACAGGTTTATCGCAATCCTTTAGATATTCTTAAAATCGATAAAAAAGAAGATTTGTTTGAATTGTCTGAAACTCAGCAGGCTGTGTATGAGGGAATTTCAAAACAGATTAAAGAAGAAAAATCCCCGCAGATTTTATTGCACGGAATTACTGCAAGCGGCAAAACAGAGGTTTATTTCAAGCTGATTGATGATACTATAAAATCAGGTAAAAATGTTTTGTTTCTTGCGCCTGAAATCGCGCTGGCTTCTCAGCTTACTAAACGTTTGGCGCGAAAATTTGGTACAAAAGATGTTGCGATTTGGCATAGCAGCATTTCCGAAGGTGAGCGGTATGATGTTTGGCAAAAGCTTTATAATAATGAAATAAAGATTCTTGCCGGTGCGAGGTCTGCCGTTTTTGCGCCGCTTAAAGATATCGGACTTATTATCATTGATGAAGAGCATGAAAGTGCATACAAACAGACTTCTCCAGCACCCCGTTATGATGCGCGCCTTGTGGCAAGGAAGCTTGCCGAGTATAATTCCTGCCCGCTGATTTTGGGCTCAGCTACCCCTGATATTTCAAGTTATTATCGTGCGGTTAATTCAAATCATTTGTTCGAGATGCTCAAACGCTATAACAATGCAAAAGTTGCACCGGTTACGGTTATAAATATGCAGGAATATGGTCGTGCGGCTTATAGAAGTTTGATATCAAAACCTTTGCAAATGGCGATTCAAGAAACTTTGGATAATAAGCAGCAGGTAATTTTACTCATAAATCGCCGCGGGTTTTCAACCTATACTCAATGCCAGGGCTGCGGAGAGGTAATTGAATGTCCGAATTGCGCGATTCCGATGATTTGGCATTCGAAAGACAATATGCTCAAGTGTCATTATTGTAACCACGTTGAGTATTTCCCTGACGTTTGCCCGAAATGCGGTTCAGATGCGATTAAAACCTCGGGTACGGGTACACAAAAGGTTGAGCAATATATCAAAGATTTGTATCCTGAGTATAATGTTGAGCGAATTGATAGTGATATCCTAGTTCGAAAAGGCGAGCATATAAGGCTTTTAGAGCGTTTCCAAAAAGGTGATATTGATATCTTAGTTGGGACACAGATGATAGCAAAAGGATTGGATAACCCTAATGTGACACTTGTTGGTGTGATTTCTGCTGATGCAAGTTTTAATCTTCCTGATTTCAGAGCCTCTGAACGCGGATTCCAACTGCTAACCCAGGTTGCGGGACGCGCCGGACGCGGGGAATTTAAAGGCAGGGTTTTGTTCCAAACATACAATCCTGAATATTATGCTTTGGAAAGTGCGAAATCACAAAATTATTCGGAATTTTATCGTAAGGAAATTGTGTCACGTGAAGACTTTGATTATCCGCCGTTTAGTCAAATTATCAGGCTGATTTTGAGTTCTCAGAATAATTTTAGAGCAGAAAAAGCTGCGCAGGAAATTGCACTAAGGCTTTGTACAATGATTGAAAAATTTGGATTTGGAGAGCGGCTTGAGGTTCTTGGTCCGACTCCGTGTGTGATTGAGCGGATTAACAGTTATTATCGTTTTCAAATCATTATAAAAAATAAGCTGGAAGAAAAAGGTCATCAGTTTGTTTCAAGTTTTTTGAATAAAATTACCGCGCCAAAAGATATAAAAATGACTATAGATGTTGACCCGCTGGATATTTTGTAGGGGGTAAAAGTACTGTCATCCTGAGTTAAGTAGGCTGGGGTTACTACCTCAACACGATTATCATTTTTTGTCATTGCGAGGAGGGCTAATGCCCGACGTGGCAATCCAGTAAATACTTGTACGAGTTTGACCTGGATTGCTTCGTCACTTCGTTCTGTCTTGTATTTGCTCCACGCTCGTGGAGTTTCGTTTATGGTTACATTCTGCGCCTCGCATAAAACGCCACCGCTCACACTTGCGCCAAGACTCAACGTCTTGCCGACGCGAGTTCGACTCTCGCTGCGCTACGTCTGCACACAAATCCGCCTCGCAATGACGACTTATTTGGTAACTGACTTTTGCTTTACCAAGGATAGGATTTATCAATTTGCCAGCCGGCACGTCTTATTTTTTCTGCACAGCAGAATCCTGAGCCACTGCTATTTCCACAATGTTTTTTTATTTCTTCATCAGTTAAGTCTTTACACAGCGGGTAAATTTCTCCGCCTTTGTTTTCGTCATTCACTCTTGTTAGAATAAATACATCTTTACCGACAATATTGGGTCCTGTCGCGCCATTGATATCTACAATTATATTGGGGTTTCCGTCATAGTGTTCCATATATCTTCCTGTTGGAAATATTACATAAATAAATCCGTCATGAGTGTAAAATGTGGTGCGTGAATCGATATCTACAACTATCGTGTTTACTAAAATTCCATTACTGGTGTAAAACGGTTTTTCTGATTTGTATCCGCATGATAAATAATCTTGACAATATGTTGCAACTTTTATATATGGTGCCCAATAGGTTTGAAAATATGAATAGTTGGATTGGATGTTTTCCGGTTCGCCTAGTTCGTCAAACGATAGTTTATAGGCTTGGTTAAGGATGGAAATTGCTCTTTGCAGCTTCGTAACGTTAGTTTTCTTTTGTTGGTTTGTAATTAAATTCGGAATTGTCATAGCCGCAACAACACCGATTATTCCTAAAGTTATAAGTACTTCGGCTAAAGTAAAACCTTTTTTCATAACCTTCCTTACTATAATATATACTTTGTGTCTATAATAGGAAGTATAATATATCGCTTATTTGTTGTCAATAATATATTATTAGACAATGAATAAGGATGATTTTTTGAAGTTGGGCTATAAAATAAAATATTTGCGGAGCAAAATCGGCGTTTCTCAACTGGAATTGGCATTGAAAACCGGTTTGACCACACGCACGATTAGCAGGATAGAGTGCGGCTCAATTGATCCTAAATATTCTACACTTTTACGTATAGCCGATGCTTTAAATGTCGAATTAAAAGAATTATTGACGTTTACTCTATAAATCTGTCATCCGGAGGCTGTTGCCGAATGCTTCTATAAGTTTGATTGAGATTCTTCGCCCAAAGGTTCAAAATGACTTGGGCTTATACCCTCTCCTGGGGAGAGGGCAGGGTGAGGGTTTAATGAATGTATTGCTTTTAGTATCACTATAAGTTCTTAAAAACTTACCCCTCAACGATTTGGACACGGTGATCGTCTTCGATTGTAATCGGTTGATTTAGCTTTTTGATATAATCGCAGGCTAATTTGTTTTTATCTATATCAAATTTCTGTAATACAAAGTCAGGGTTTTTGTTGCTTTCTAAATAGCCGTCACCGCCTGTTGCGTAGAAATCATCTGCCGCAACCGTATATTTTTTATCCGCGGATGGGTTGTTTACATCAATTTTATGTGTATTGTTGTTTTTATCAATGAATTCTAATTCAAGTAATTCACCTTTTGTATTTGCTTTATATCTCAATCCTGAAACAAGTAGTATTCCCGGTTTATGCGAACTTTTGACAAGTGATTTTAATCCGACTTTTATTGAATCAACGATTTGTTTTTCGGATAGATTTAATATCATCATTTTGTCTTCAAATGGTGTTATGTCGGAAATCAGTCTTGTGTCAATCGGACCTTGAGAAAAGCTGCCGCGGATATTACCGGCATTAAGTATTCCGATATCTGTGCCAAGTTCGTTTCTCATTGCATCAGCGATTAGATTGCCGTGCGGATTGTTTTCGATAAGTCTGTTTGCGGGAGGCGGAACTGCTTTTGCTACTTTACCGATAACTTCAGGTTTGCCCAAAATATCTTCTACTGAGTCTTTAATAAACAATGGTCTGTTAAAATCACGGGTTTTGATTATGTTATTTTGAGCTTTTTTGATGGTGCCGTTTTGGTCAAAATCCAGGTTGAGGATTCCGAGGTTTTCACCATCTTTTCCTGCCTGGGTAATGATTACGGGTTCTCCGCGTTTTGAATAGAACAGATTTTCGCCTTCTTTTATTCCTTCTATCAAGTTGTGGGTATGTGCACCGAAAATCATATCAATACCTTCGGTTTCTTGAGCAATACGTTTATCTAACTTGTTTCCGGCATGCGACAGTACAGCAATGTGTTTGATACCTTGTGCTTCAAGTTGTTTTACTTCATCTTGGACAAGTTTGATTGTTTTATCTGCATCTGAAATTTTTAAATCCTTTAATGTATCGTTCATTTTTACGCGTTCGTACATGTCAGGCGGTGCAATACCGACAAGTCCGTATTTTATACCGTCTTTTTCTATGATGGTGGATTTTTCGATTTTTCCGTAAAGTGGTGAATTTTTATCAACAGTCACGTTTACGGCAAGGGTTTTATAGTTGGAATTTTCGAGCATTTTTGCAAAGTTTGCCGGGTCAGAGATGTCGACTTCGTGATTTCCCAGTGTGTTTGCAATAACTCCGCTCCAGTTTAAAAATTGGTTTGCAACTTGGTTGTGGGTATAGTTTGCGCCGAGAATTATATCACCCGATGATACTTTGAATTTTGATATGTTTTCGTCGTTTTTAAAGAAGTTTGTTGTCAGTTTGTTCGGAGAAATCCTGTCAAATTCTTGAGTAATATTGTATATTCGCTCCATATTTGTCATTTTTCCGTGAACATCGTTGAAATAAAGCCAGCTTGTGTGGGTTAGTTTTGGGGTGGTTGTTGTATTTTGGTATACAGGAATCGTTGTTTGCGGATATATTGATTTTGTATAATTTGGAGCAGAAACTGTATAACTTGGGGTTTGGGCAGGTGTACTATTTTGTGGTAGAACCGTGCCTGTCTTGTTTATCGTTGCTGATTGCTTAATGTATGGTACGTTTATCATTGTTTTACCTCACTTGCTTAAAAACTCCTGAAAATTAAAATTGCTTTAAATATTTGTTTTATTAACAAAATGTAATATTTTGCGAGTGAAAGGTTATAGATTAACTGGAATATATTGATATAGCAAGAATCTAAGATTCTGAACGGGGTTCGGAATGACAAAAATTTCAGAAACCTTTTTTACTTGTTTTATCGCTATTCTTGTAGTATGATTAATCCTGCACATTTAGAAAAGGAAGTATAAATATTATGTCAAAACAAAAAGCAAATATTGCGATTTTAGGCGCAACAGGTGTGGTAGGCAGAGAAATTACCCAGATTATTGATGAATTGAAGATAGATTTTGGTTCAATAAAGTTCTTATCAAGTGCAAAAAGTGCCGGAACTAAGTTAGAATTTCAGGGAAAAGAATATACGGTAGAAGAAGCTAAGCCTGAGAGTTTTGATGGTGTAAATATCGTTTTGGCATCTGCCGGCGGTTCAACTTCTCAAAAGTTTGCGCCTGAAATTGTAAAGCGCGGCGGGGTTTTGATTGATAATTCTTCAGCATTTAGAATGGATAAAGATGTTCCGCTTGTAATTGCGGGGGTTAATAATGAAGATTTACGCTCTCATAAGGGGATTGTTGCTAATCCAAACTGTTCAACTTCTCAGTTGATGCTTGTGTTGGAGCCGTTGAAAAAATTTGGCATAAAAAGGCTCATTGTTTCAACTTACCAATCTGTTTCAGGCGCGGGTTTAGCGGCTATAAATGAGCTTCGCGATGACACAAAAGCTAATTTGAACGGCGAAGTTTTTGAAAATAAATGTTTTAAAAAACCGATTTCGTTTAATATTATTCCGCAGATTGATGTATTCTGCGAGAACGGTTATACAAAAGAAGAAATGAAAGTTGTTAATGAAACAAGAAAAATTCTTCATTTTGATGAAAGTGTGAAAATATCTTGTACAGCGGCAAGGGTTCCTGTATTCAGAGGGCATTCGGAGGCTGTTGATATTGAGTTTGAAAATAGTGTTACACCTGATGAAGTGCGTGAAATTTTGAAAAACGCTTACGGTGTTTCTGTGATTGACAATCCTGATAATTTCGATTATCCGACAACTCGTGATGCTGACGGTGTAGATCCTGTGTTTGTCGGTAGAATAAGAGAAAATTTGGCATTTGATAACGGAATTTCGTTATGGTGTGTTGCCGATAACTTACGTATCGGTGCAGCGTTAAACACTGTCAGAATATGTCAAAAAATCATTGAAATGGAGTTGTACTAGATTATGGCACATATTGGTGATTTGATAAGTTCTCTACAGGTTGGGGCAAAGAAGTTTAGCAACCCTGAATGGTGGGCAACTACGCATAAACTAAAAAAAGAGATGAAAAATGATTTACTCTGTAAGGCTAATGCAAGTTTTAATTGTTCGTATAAGGTCAATACCGCAGATTCTTTTACTTCTGCTCAAAATTCACTTGATTCGATGCTTATGGCATTTGAATCCCCAAAAAACTCTGATTATGCGCCGTGGAACCCTGTTCTGCGCCCTTATAAACAATTGATTATTTTTAAAAAGAAGAAATAGTTTTTGTTTTGGAGAGGCGGAGCCATATGGCTCCGCCCCCATTTGTTAACATTTTTTAACAATTTCTAAAAATTAATCAATTATTTTTTTCAGCATTCTTTATGAATGCAGCAAAAGGAGAAAATGATGAAGATTAGTGAATTAATGATTAAGAACGTAAATGTTAACGAAGATTGTAATCAAGATATCTTTTCTGATGTATGTACGGTAGGTGAATTTTTAGAAAAATATGGTAAAAATTACCGTACAGAAATTGATGAAGAAGCTTTTAAAGAACAGCTGGATTATTTAGAAAATATGTTGATTTAAGTATGATTTAATTATGACAAAGAGGCGTCGGCAAAATTTTTGCCGACGCCTCTTTTTTAATATCGATTTTTGTATTTATACAGTTGTCAATTTGAATGCGTTATCTAATTCTGCGATTACCATTTCCGGAGTTATGCTCTTCATGCAGATTCTGTCTTGACAGGTATTTTTGCTTCCTGATTGGTATGCACAAGGTGAACATGGTAAGTTTTTGCTTAGAGTTATACAGTTTTTGTTTCGGGGCTGCCATCTGACAATTGATGTAGGGCCGTGAAGGTATATTTGTGGTAGTTTGAGTCCTGCCGCTATGTGGCTTAATCCTGAATCAATCCCAATCAGCATATCTGTTTTGCTAATCATTGACAGTGTTTCTTGTATCGTAAGTTCTCCGCAAAGATTTATGGGTTTTATGGATATTGTTCCCAGTTGATTGTTCAAGTTTTCATATTTTTGCTTCTCTTTTTCTCCGCCTGCGTAATATACCTGAATCCCCAAAGTTTCGGACAGGTACCTGATAACTTCAACCCAGGATTCATCATACCAATCTTTTATTTTGTAGCGTCCGTATGCTTGAATCAATACTTTCTTTCTACCTTTTGCAAGGTCTAGAAATTCATTTACTTTTGGGATTACAAGCGGAGGAATCCAGCATTCTACGCTTGTATCTGTTACAGGAATATTTGAAACTCTTAGCAAATCAAGGTAGCAGTCTATTTCGTGTCTGTCTTCGTTGTACGGTACGGTGAGATTAAGATATTTGTTTTTCTTTGTCTTTTCTTTAAATCCTATCCGATTTTTTACTCCTGTCAAAAATGCGAGTTTTGAACAGAAATGGTTATTTTTTAAACAGTATATTGTGTCGTATTGTTTAAATGTACTAAATAATTCAAAGTATTTCAGATATTTTTTTGATTTGTCGGGTAAATCTATAATATTATTAATATATGGACAATTTTCCATAATCGGGCGTGATGTTTTGTCGGCGATGGCATCAATTTGAGCATCAGGTAATGCTTTTCTAAGTTCTCTATAAAACGCGCTTGCAAAAATTGTATCGCCTATTGTTTCGTATCTTGCTACTAAAATCTTCCTCATTATCTTAAATTATCACGAGTTATTTTTATTTTATATCAGTCACTTAGGTATTTTTTTTAATCTTATCATTTTTCTCTAAATACCGGCAAAATTACCTATATATGAGTAATAATTTTACGGATTTAACCAGTAAGACCGAGAAATCTATAATAGTAGAATGAGAGCAAGAACCAAAATAAAATCTCTTATAGCTTTAAGATGCATTACCATAACGAAGTTGGCGAGCATGATGGGAATGAAAACCGGTAAGATTTATACATTCAAAAGCTTAACCGGTAAATTACAGCGTGGAACATTATCTTTGGATGAAGCTTATATTATTGCAGATTTACTTGGCTATAAGCTGGAATTTATTGATACGAAAAATTAGAGATTTTTGTATATTACTTTTTGTTAATAATAAGGCTTGCTCGGGTGTTTTTATTGTATAATTGGTACAATAGAGGGATATTATTTTATGGGTCAAGTTTTAAGACGAGAAAATGTTGCAAGTTTTGTGCATAATCTGCAAAAAAGCGGAAAAACCGTTGTTGCAACGAATGGCTGTTTTGATATCCTGCATGTCGGGCATGTCAGATATCTGCAAAAAACAAAATCTTTTGCGGATTACAGTGTTGTATTATTGAACTCTGACAAGTCGGTGCGCTCTATTAAAGGTCCGACACGTCCTGTTAATTGTGAAGAGGATAGGGCGGAAGTGTTGTGTGCTTTGAGTTGTGTGGATTATGTGGTGTTGTTTGATGAGTATTCTCCGCGTAATCTGCTTGATGAAATTAAGCCGAATGTTTACACAAAAGGTGCGGATTATACTATGGAAACCTTGCCTGAGGCTGATATTATGCTTAAAAATAATACGAAAGTTGAATTTATAACATTTGTTGAGGGTAAATCGACTACAAAAACAATAGAAAAAATGCAAAATAACTAATAAGGAGATAAATAATGAGATCATTTACAGTAGATGAAATTACACAAATTGTCGGTGGTATGTTAACAAAGGCTCAAAGTCCTGAGATTACTCACATTGCTCCGCCTATGTTGAGCGATGAAAATACTTTGGCTCTTGCTTTAGGAGAAGAAGAAATTGCAAATCTCGCGAATTCAAAGGCGAAGGCTGCTTTAGTTCCGCTTGGCGTTCAAATTGACGGATTTACAACAATTGAGGTTGAAAGACCAAGGCTTGCGATGATGAAGTTATTAAATCTTTTCTATGTTCCGCCTGTTGTTAATAAAGATATCCACCCTAGCGCAGTTGTTGACCCTTCTGCAAAATTAGGACAAAATGTCTGCATTGGACCAAATGTTGTGATTTCTCCAAATGCCGTAATTGGTGATAATACAAAGATTTTGGCTAATTCTTATATTGGCAGTGGTGCAAAAATCGGAAACAATTGTTTCTTCCACCCAAATGTTAATATTGGTGACAGAGTTCAAGTCGGTAATGATGTAATTCTTCATCATGGCGTGTCTTTAGGGGCGGACGGTTTCAGTTTCGTTACCGAAAATCCGAGCAACCTGGAGCAAGCAAGAAAAGACGGTGAAGTTAAAGAAAATGATGTTGACCAGGTTATTTTCAAAATCCCTTCAATAGGCTCCGTTGTAATCGGTAATAATGTAGAAATCGGTGCAAATACTACTATTGACCGCGGTACAATTGAAAATACTACAATCGGTGATAATACAAAAATTGATGACCTTGTAATGATTGGTCATAATTGCCGCGTAGGTAAAGGTTGTTTAATCGTTTCTCAAGTCGGTATTGCCGGAAGCTGTGTAATCGGTGACAGAGTTGTTATTGCAGGTCAAGCAGGTCTTGCCGATCATATTTCTATCGGTAATGATTCACTTATCGCTGCAAAAGCCGGTGTTACAAAATCATTCCCTGAAAAATCTATTGTAGTTGGTCAGCCTGCTGTTCCTAGAAAAGATTTTATCAGACAATTAAAAACTATGAAAGATGCTCAAGATATCGTTGCTAAGTTCAAAAAATTTGAGCCGATGCTAAAATCTTTTGAAGAAGCACATAAAGAAGTTGAGGTTAACGGTTAATAATGGTTACACTGAAAAAAGAAGTAAAGCTTGTCGGCAACGGTTTGATGAAGAATAAACCGTGTGAACTTACTTTGTTTCCGTCAAAATCAGGTAAAATCAGGTATTTTGTTAAAGACAAAGATTCTTTTACTGCTGATGTTAATCACGTTGTTTCAACCGATCATTGTGTTGTCATGGGGAGTAAAAAAGCTCGGGCAATGTTAACAGAACATCTGTCTGCTGCTCTTGCGTTTTGTGGTGTCGATTCTGTGGATATTTGTATGACGGAAGAAGAAGTGCCGATTTTGGATGGTAGTTCTCTTGAGTGGGTTAAGGCAATCAAGGATGCTGGTATAGACAAGCCGTTTTTCGCAAAAGAAAAATTTTATACGGTGTCTGAACCCGTTTATTATTTGAATGGAAAAACAAGTCTTGTTATTCTTCCGAGCGACGATTTGTTTATTTCTTATGCCGTAAATTACGATCATCCGGATGTAACCAGAAAATTTGTTAATTACAATCCGCGCAACAAAAATGAAATCATTGAAGCAAGAACCTTCGGTTTCTATAAGGATTTGAAAAAATATCAGATGCTTGGTTTTGCCCAAGGTGTAACTCAAGAAAATACTGTCGGCTTCACGGATGATGGCGGTTATACTACCGAATTGCGTTCGGAGAATGAACAAATTAAACATAAAATGCTGGATTTGATTGGTGATTTGTATTTAACAGGAGTTAATCCGTTGAATCTCAGATGTCATATTTTGGCTAAAGAAGCTGGACATGCTGTGCACGTTAAGGTTGCAAAAATGTTGAAAGATAAATTGATAGAAATATAAGGAGAAAAAAATGACAGAAGAAATTAAAGAAGAAGTAATATCTATGGATATTCAACAAATTATGGAGATGCTTCCTCACAGATATCCGTTTTTATTGGTTGATAGAATTACAGAATGTGTACCGGGCAAATACTCTAAAGGTTATAAAAATATGACAATGAATGAAGGATTTTTCCAAGGTCATTTCCCTAATAACCCTATTATGCCGGGTGTGCTGCAGCTTGAAGCTTTGGCTCAATGTTCAGCTCCTGTTTTGTTGTCACTGCCTCAAAATAAAGGCAAATTGGCACTATATGCAGGTGTTGATAGTGTAAGATTTAAAAATATAGTAAGACCTGGTGACAGATTTGATATGGAAATCGAATTGACTAAATTAAAAGGTCCTATCTGTAAAGCTCACGGTATCGGTAGAGTTGATGGTAAAGTTTGTGTAGAAGCTGATATGACTTTTGCATTGACTTAATTATTCGTACAACGAAATAAAATTGTTCAAAACAAAAAAGAGGAGCCGATTTGGTTCCTCTTTTTTATAAAGGGCATTTTTTAATAATTTTAGCTAAGTTTTCTATGTATTCAGGTCTGACTTTGTATAAGTCGGAATTTTTGTTTTCATGTATAAAAGCATCAAAATCACGGAACTTGTACTTCCCAGATAGAATATCTTTTAGTTGTGATATAATAGCATCAGCTGAACTTAGTGCGTGTCCTGAAAAGACTTTGGTTTGGACGATTCTTCTATCTCCGTTTCTGAAATAGTATCCGTTATCCATATCCATATAACGAACATTTACCGCCTTTTTATTTTTGTAATCCGGTGTAATGTAAACGTCAATATTTTTGTCGTCTGATTCTAAATAAGCGTCACTGTATGTGATTGAGTCAAGAATTTCAGAACTCAAATTGCGTTGTCTTTGATTCATCTTATCATCTTGTACATAAAATCCTTTAAATGCAGGTGTTGTAAAATTAGTAGAAATATTCATTGAGCCTCCTTTTATTGGTTTTAAACCTTGAGATAATAAATTTTGCTAGGTTTATGTATTTGTATTAAGAATTGTTACAATATAAGAAAACCATGAAATATGTATTAAAGTATATACTTTATATATATGTAAGCATTAAATAAACACGAGAGATACTAAGAGCAAAGAGATTATAACCGTTTAAATAAAAGAGAGAACATTAAATTCCTATTCCTAATTCCTAGAAAAGATTTTCACCCCGCACCTGCGGGGTTTTTGTTATATTGATAATGTTTTATATATGTGTTAGAATGCAGATAGTGATAATGAAAGACGGAGAGACAAGATGTTGAAACGCAATAATATCAAGAAAATCGGGGGGGGGTAACCTTTTAAGGCTTGTCTTTCCTGGGTTTGAGCAAGTTGC
>JAMPCZ010000004.1 GCA_023665935.1 Muribaculaceae bacterium
TGCTACAAGGACTTACAGCACCATTTATAACGTCCCGACAGGGCGCAGCAATTATAACTATAATTACAAAAATATAAATCCGTATACAAAAGATTTGGCACGCATTGAAGACTACCTGTTCGGGAAAACATATATGGGCGAATCTGCCGAAACCAGGTTAAATCGAATAGAAAAAGAGTTGTTTAACAAGACTTATCCGTCACTTAATATAGCACAGCGGATGAATCGTGCACTGGAAAACTACAGAGATGATTATTATAATCGAAACTATTTATCGCAGTATTACAGTAATTCGCTTTCTCCAACAGCAAGAATAAGAAACCGATTTACAGGTCAACCTACGGGATTCACTCCGCCAATATATACTTCACCATTTGGCAGCGGCTTTTCAGGAATAAATCAATCATTTTCATCAAATCGAGGATATGGCTATAACAATTATATTCCGGCAAATACCGGAATGGGTGTGCATATATTAAATTAGATGTAAAAATTTTATAAAGGTATTAATTTTCGAGTGTTTTAATGATACTATGTAATAGTACAGATAGATGGGAGAACTGCAATTATGTGTGGTATCGTTGGATACGTTGGAAATAAACCTGCAATTGATATATTGGTAGACGGATTGGAACAACTTGAATATAGAGGTTATGATTCCTCAGGAGTTGCGCTAAAATGTGCAAATTCAATAAATATTTATAAGGCAGAAGGCAAGTTAAAAAATCTGCGCGAAGAACTTGCACCGCACGCTTATGAACTGGCTAAGTCTACAACCGGTATCGGGCATATCAGATGGGCAACACACGGAGCTCCTAATGTTATAAATGCTCACCCTCATACTTGTAATTGCGGAAATTTGGCAGTTGTACACAACGGTATTATTGAAAATTATAAGGAATTGAGAGCCGAATTGGAAGCCAATGGCTGTGTATTTAAATCTCAAACTGATACAGAAACCGTAGCACATTTGATTGCGTCTTTATATGAAACATCAAAGGACTTAAAAGATGCTGTACAAAAAGCTGCTAAAAAGCTGCAAGGAGCTTATGCCCTTTGTATTATGCACAACGATGAGCCAAATATCATTGTCGCAACCAAGAGAAATGCTCCGCTGATTGTGGGCGTCGGAGAAAATGAATTTTATGTTGCATCTGATGTACCTGCGTTTATCAAACATACAAAACGTGCAGTTTATCTAAACGATAATGAAGTTGTAAAATTAACACAAACGGCTATCGAATTGGAAAATGAAAACGGCGTTGCACTGACTCCAAAAGTTGAATTATTACCTTGGGAGCCTGTTGCTCTTAGTAAAATGGGCTACAAGCATTTTATGTTGAAAGAAATACATGAACAACCTGATGTAATCAGAAATATTTTGGTTGGTAAGCTTCACACACCTGAATCCAATATTATTTTGGACGAAGTTAAGCTGACAAAAGAAACTTTAAAAAATCTAAACAGAATTCAAATTATTGCTTGCGGAACCTCGCTTCACGCAGCTATGATTGGTAAATACATCATTGAAAATTTCTGTTCAATTCCTGTTGATGTGGAGGCATCCAGCGAATATATTTATAGAAAGACCGTGACTGATGAGCATACTCTTGTTATCGGAGTTTCTCAATCGGGAGAAACCGCAGATACATTGACTGCGATTAAACAATCAAAGGCAAGAGGTTCGCATATTTTGATTATAACTAACCGTCCGGATAGTGCAATGGCAAGAGAAGCAGACAGTTTGATTCCTGTAAGTGCAGGTATTGAGGTCTCTGTTGCCGCAACAAAATCATATATTGCGCAGTTAACATCGTTCTATCTTTTGGCGTTATATATGTCGGAAGTCAAAGGTTCAATGGAAAAATCCGACTTAACTAACCTCAAATCCGAAATTTTACTTTTGCCGCAAAAGATTGAGCAAATTTTGGCGCACAAAGAAAATATACAGGCTTGCGCTAGAAAATATGCAAACACTCGCGATTTCATCTATATAGCACGTGGAATTAACTATCCTACAGCTTTAGAAGGGGCATTAAAGTTGAAAGAAATCAGTTATATTAACGCAACCGGTTACCCAGCAGGAGAGTTAAAACACGGACCTATTGCAATGCTTGATGAAACAATGCCGGTACTCTCGATTCTTATGAACGGCAGCGTTTATGAAAAGCTGTTGTCTAACAGTGAAGAAGCAAAAGCGCGTAACGCCAGGATGATTGCATTGACAAATTCATCAGATTCAAAGCTTGATGATTTGTTTGATTATATCATTAAAGTTCCTGATGTAACAGAGCTGCTTTCTCCGATAATTGCTATGATTCCGCTGCAATTGATTGCCTATTATATCGCAGAATTTCTTGGCAAAGATGTTGACCAGCCGAGAAATCTTGCAAAATCTGTTACTGTAGAATAAGGAGCCTGATTAAACATGATTTTGTCAGATGTTGTGTGCATACCATATAGTAAACCAGTCAACAGCAGCCAAATTGAAACCGTATTATCTGATACTTACGGCGAAATTATCCGGTGGGCAGTTATTGGTGTTACAGATGATAAATTAAAGATTTGCCTGTCATATATTAAATAAGCAGTCATATTTAATAATCATTCAAAGAAATTGCGTTAACCGGACAAATTATTGCGGCATCAATACATAAATCTTCAGTTGTATCAATTTTGTCTGAGTTTATTATGGCTTTTGCGCCCTGAATATCAAAAACTTCAGGATTGATTATTGAACATGCCCCGCAGCCAACGCAAGTATCAAGTATACTTATATACATAAAAAGACCTCCATTAACATATTATGGAAGTCTTTTTGCTATTAAATAACCCTATTTAGGGTAATATTTAGCCTTCATCATTAGAAATAATTTGTGCACCGTTATTTTCTACAGATAACGTCTTTAACGTACATTTGATGTTTTGATCAGCCCAGGTTTCACGGATAACTTCTTTGATTTTATCCACGTTATTCTTCTCAGAAATCACAAGAATCGAGGAACCTGCACCGCTCAGCACACAGCCCAAAACATTTTCAAAATGTTTCAAGTTCTCAATGATTTTGTCTAAGCCCGGAACAAGCTTCATTCTGTATGGCTGATGCAGTCTGTCATGCAGTGCCAGTTTCATTAATTCAGAATCTTTTGTATGGACAGCTTCAACAAACATTGCTAAACGTTTTGCATTGAATACGGCATCTTTCATTGGTACCTCAGACGGTAAAACAGAGCGTGCAATATCTGTTGATAGTTCAAAATCCGGAACACAAACGGTTACAGCCCACTCATCCGGCCATTCCAATTTTCGATAAACAACGCTGCCGTCATCTTCTTGAGAGGATATAACAAGCCCGCCAACTATTGCAGGTGTAATATTATCAGGATGACCTTCAATTTCAGAAGCAATAGATAATAGTGCAACTTCATCAGCAGGACGACCAAGAAGCTCATTTGCTGCAATTAACGCACCTACAATAACAGAGGAGGAGCTGCCTAAACCTCTTGCAACCGGTATATTCGAGTGAATATTTATTTTAAGTTCACTTGGGGTTTGACCGATTGAATTATACAGCAATTCAACTGCTTTATACACAATACTGTTTTCATCAGACGGTATATGATCCAATGATAATTGGTCAATAGAATCCGTATCCGCAAGCACGTTGATTTCTATGCCTGTACCGGGTAAAACGGTTTCTTCAATAGTAATTGTGTTATATATAGGCAACGCCATTCCCAAACAATCGAACCCCGGTCCGATATTGGCTGTAGTTGCCGGAACTTTTACACTTACTTTCATATATAAATTTCCCTTTCTAACTAATTATACCAAAAACAGGGGCAAATATGACAAAATAAGCAAATGTTAAGAAATTGCAATACATATAAAAGTGGTGTAAAATAGGACTATGTACGACTTTCACCCATATTTTACTGCTGACGGCTCTGTGGGGCTGTTCAGTCCTGAGTATAATGATATCTATCACAGCGCAACCGGTGCGTTAACAGAAGCAATGCAAAAATTTGTTTCACCGATTGATATTAACGCTCTTGCTCAAAAAAAATCGGTGAAAGTTTTAGATATTTGTTATGGAATTGGATATAATTCAAAAAGTTTTTTGAATAAAATTCTTTCGCTTACAGAAACAAGTATCGGTTCGATATATACCAATAATCACCACAAGGATAGAGCGACCTTATCGCCATGTAACGACAAGGTATATTCCGATAATATCTTTAGCAAGATTTCTGTAACCGCTGTAGATAATGATAAAATTTTAACTTTTCTATCACCATTTATAAAAACCGGAGAAAAGAATATTAAAAATAAAAATTTTGATTTTGAGTACAAAACCATAGAAAAATATCTTGAAAATGACAACAATATTCAAAAACCAGAAATTAATAAATTAATAAATTTTTCAATTTTAAAAAATTTATTGGAAAATCAGCCTGATTTTATCGTGAATCCGCACCTGGAGGCTATTTTGACCTCATCTAAGTACAAAAGATATATTGACTCAGATTTAAAGGGGTTATATTACTTTTATAAATATAAGTCAGGTAAAGTTAACCATGTCGGGGGCTTATTAAGCTTCTTACATAATATATATTATCGGAATATATCTAAGCGTATGGAAAAGCGACTAAAAGCCCTTAATTTACACAATCTTGATTTTAATCTAAAAATAGGTGATGCGCGAGATATTATAAAGCATGATGATACAACCTATGATTTTATATTTTTGGATGCTTTCACCCCTTCAAAATGTCCGTGCTTATGGTCGTATGAGTTTTTCAATTTACTTTTCAAACACTTAAACAATGACGGAATTATTTTAACTTATTCATCATCAGCCGCTATCCGAGCTGCAATGATAGAAGCAGGGTTCGTCATCGGTGAAAATTTTAATCCGAAAGAAAATAAAACGATGGGGACAATCGCAGCAAAAAATAAAAGTCATATAAAATATCCGCTCTCAGAATTCGATTTAGGGCTCCTTAAAACTTCTGCGGGTATATTTTATCGTGACAAAAATTTAACAGGGCAAAACGAGGCTATTATCGAGCGGCGAAAATCTGATGTAAAAAATAGTACAAGAATCTCTAGTTCAAAATACAAAAAGTTGCATAATCATGGCTAAATTATTATAAGTATATATCTAAGCGTTATATGTTATTCTTTATCAATTTTTTTTAAACAAATTTCGTACCCAAGAAGGTTTGCAAAAAATTCTACATCGTTAAAATCCAGCGAACCTTTGCGCATTTTGTGCGATAACCCGTCCATAGTATACTTTTTATCACTGTTTTCAGTCGCTAGTTTGGCTAGTTGTGTAAGTGTAATGCACTCCTTTGCAAGCAAAATTTTTACAAACTCTCTTACTGCCATTTATACCCTCCAAAATATAGAACTATATATCTAATATTGCTTAATAAAATACTGGAAAGGGGAAATTTTTAATGAAAGTTGGTTTTACTTTAGCTGAAGTTCTGATAACAATAGGAATAATTGGCATTGTCGCAGCCTTAACTATCCCCGCATTACTCCAAAAAAATTTTGAAAAACGCACAATTACTCAATTACGAGCTACACAATCAATACTTTCTAATGCAATTAGAATGGCTGAGGAAGAGCACGGAACAATGGATGGCTGGAGTCAAAATCGAAAAGAAGACGCAACCACTGCAACTCTTTTTGCGAATAATTTAAAGCCATATTTAAAGCTGGCATTAGATTGCGGGGTTAATGCCAGCAAGGGTAAATGCCTATATAATGGAAATTATAAACTAAAATCCGGGGCGAATACTGCATTTCATCATGCAAGCAGTAACAGATATTATAAATTTAAGCTGTAAAACGGTTCTTCTATATGGTTGCGAGCTAATACAACCAGCAATACTCGTTTTGGCGTTATGGCAGTCGCAAACTTTTTTGTTGATACAAACGGAGTTCATTCACCTAATCACTGGGGAAAAGACGTATTTGAATTTGTATATTATCCAGGGGTAGGGCTTATTCCGGAAGGTGCCCCGGGTACTCTATATGATTACAAAAGCAATTGTCTTGATAAAAATGCCACAGGATACGGCTGCGCGTATTATGTGTTAAATTTTCAAAATATGAACTATTTGCACTCAAAATAATAAATTATTATAATTGTGTTATGGATACGTATGATATAGTTGTTATTGGCGGAGGAACTGCAGGTTGCGCAGCCGCTTACATTTCAGGTAAACTCGGTCTGAAAACACTACTTATTGAGAAAACTCAAGTCCTGGGCGGAGCGATGACTTCAGGGTTAGTTGTTCCGATTATGAATACCGGAAAAAATCAGATTAACACTGAGTTTTATGAAAATTTAATTTCTGAATTAAAAAAAGTCGGTGGGCAATTGACTTATCAAGAAAATCCCGGCTGGTTTAATCCTGAGATTCTGAAAATCATCTTGGATAAAATGATGGATGATGCAAATGTAGAGGTAGTGTTTAATACAGAGCTTCTTGAGGTCTTGCATGCAGATAAGCATATACGTGGACTGAAACTATCAGGCGAAACATTATCAATATGTACCGACAAGATATATAACGATAATATTCCAACACAAAGAAGCAGTTTAAAAGCGGAAATATTATCAGAATATATCGAAGCGAAACACTTTATTGATGCTACAGGAAATTGTGATTTTTCTAAAAAAATTAATTGTGAATTTTTAAATGACAGCACAGAATTTCAGCCGATGAGTTTGAGATTTTTGATGAGCGGCATTGACTGCGAAAAATTTGCCGATTGGATTGAAAAATTTGACTCAGACAGAACGGTAACAACTGTACAGAAAGATGAACATGGAATCCATTTTTCAACGGCTTACACCTGGGATAGCGATAAACAGTGGGCTTTAGCACCATATTTTAATTCCGCAGTAGAAGAAGGAATACTGAAAGATGAAGACAGGAACTATTTTCAGATGTTCAGTGTAGCCGGAATGCCCGGGACTGTAGCGTTTAACTGTCCAAGAATTATTGAAAATCTTAATCCTTCTAAGACTAAGGATGTTTCATATGCCCTAAAACTAGCAAGGGCAAGTATTCTAAGACTTGCTGAATTTTGTAAAAAATATCTTCCGGGATTTGAAAAAGCTTATATATCAAACATCTCTGACGCAATTGGGGTAAGGGTTTCGAATAGAATTAAAGGTAAGTATATTTATACTATCGAAGATTTGAAATCAGGCAAAAAATTTGAAAATCCTGCACTTATTTCCAGCTATCCGATTGATGTACATAATAAGACAAAGGATAAATCAACGTGCGAAAAAGCGGGTGAATATCAACTTCCGATTGAAAGCTTAATGGCTGCGGATTATGATAATTTATTTGTTGCAGGGCGATGTTTATCGGCTGATTACATGGCTCAAGGAGCCCTGAGAGTCCAAGCAAGCTGTTTTTCTATGGGAGAGTCAGTTGCAAAATACATAAAACAACAACTCACTTAAGAATCTATTTTGCCGCGCAGCATTAACATAGCGTTTATCAGCGGATCAATTGTAGGTGAATAGGGTGGCGAATAAGTCAAATCATTTTTACTGTATTCTTCAACCGTCATATGCGCTAAAAGTGCCGACGTAAGTGAATTTATCCGTTTATCCGCACCTATTGAACCGACAGCCTGTGCGCCAAGCAATAGACCTGTTACTTTGTCCGCAACTACTTTGAGTATAATTTCGCCAACTTCAGGCATATACCCGACAATATCGTCTTTTTGCACTATAACTGATACGGGATTAAAACCGATTTCACGGGCTTCATGTTCTGTCAAACCGGTCATAGACATTGTCGTATTAAGACACCTTGTCACTGCAGAACCAAGCACCCCGTCAAACTGCTCAAAACCTCCTGCAGCGTTTATTGCAGCACAGCGGCCTTCTTTATTTGCGGTAGAACCCAGTGGTATCCATACACTTTTTCCGCTTACCAAATGCCGTTTTTCACAACAATCCCCACAGGCATAAATATCCTGAACAGATGTCTGCATCAGTCTGTTAACCTTTATTGCACCGGTTGAACCTATTTCAATCCCTGCATCTGCAGCTATTTCAATATTTGGTTTTACACCGGCACAAAATACGACCATATCCGTTTTAAATTCTTTACCTGAGAGTGTTTTGACAGTTTCTACAGAATCCTTGCCGGTAAACTCAGATACAATTTCATTTGTTAAAATTTCAAATTTTCCGTCATTACCGTTTAACAATCTTGAAGTTATAATATCAGAAAGTTCATCGTCAAACATAGACATAATTTTATCATTTTTCTCAATCAGACTGACATTCAATCCGTTTTTAATGAATGCTTCCAAAAGTTCCATACCGATAAAACCGCTGCCAATGATTGTTGCGTGCGAAGATTTTAGCATGCGTTCTCTAATATTTATACCATCTTCAATCTTACGTACCGAAAAAACGTTGTCCTTACGACTATTTCCTGTTACGTTTGGAATAAACGGTCTTGCGCCGGTTGCAAGAATAAGCTTATCATACTCAACAAGTCTTGCACTTTTTTCTTCACTGACAAGTATTTGTTTCTTATCAACAAGAATCTTCTCAACTTTAGATTTTAAAAATACATCAATTCCAAGTTGATTAAACTCTTCGACCGAGCGAACCAAAAGTGCCGTGTAATCTCTGAAATTACCCTGAATATAATAAGGTAATCCGCAAGAAGAATACGATACATGCGTATCATCCGTAAATATTGAAACTTTTGAATCTGGTAGTAAACGTTTTATTTTTGATGCTGCTTTTGCTCCGGCAGCAACTCCGCCAACAATAACTATATTCATATATGCAATCTAAATTACATACACAAAAAAATCATTGCACCATTGACTAATTACAACTATATGTATTTAAAATCATAGTTTTCATAAAATCGCAATACAGGTCTTTGTTTTCTTCAATTTCCTCAGCTTTTTTAATAAGAACCTTAATTTCGTCTAATACTTTCTGTCTTAAAAT
Organism: Muribaculaceae bacterium; assembly: GCA_023665935.1. Lineage (GTDB taxonomy): Bacteria > Cyanobacteriota > Vampirovibrionia > Gastranaerophilales > Gastranaerophilaceae > Zag111. The sequence continues at coordinate 9,020 of JAMPCZ010000004.1, forward strand.
ATCCTCGTACATTGTAATACACACTCCGTGAAATCTATTAACAATTACATAGACGGATATTCTTTTAAAAACTTTAGAAATAATTAGTATTTGTTACAAAAATTTATGTTTAACAGATTTTAAAGATATCTTTTAGATAAGAATAATCACTATCAAGCTTATCTGGATTGAATTTATACAAAATATCAAATTGCCCGCCAATAAAGGCTGCATGAGTCCTGTTTTTAGAATTCGATTTTCTTAAGATAGATTCAACATGAGCTTTAACTGTATGTGTACTAATGAATAAAACATCTGCTATTTCAATATTATTAAGCCCAAGGCATAACAGTTTCAGCACTTCAATTTCTCGTTCGGTTAACATTTTATAATCCTTTCGTCTGGTTTTCATTTATTATTTTAGACAAAAGAAATTTTAAATTCTTAATAATATTTCCGCTTTATAAAAATTTACAAACTACTTACTCTATGAATTTACCTTCAAACAAATCAATTACATTGTTCACTGTATCAGAATGAAAAAGCGCATCTCCGGTTTTTGCCTTTGTAATATGTGTTTGAGAATCCTCAGACTTTACTTCTTGAACGGCATCATCTATTTCTTCAACTGTAGGTTCAGGTTCTTTTTTCTCTACGGGAGCAGGTTTCGAAGCAGGGGCAGGGGTATCGTCATCGGCTGCGGAGGATTCTTTTCTTATATTATCATCATTTGCTTCCGGAGCACGTACTATAACTTTATTCGCGCTGCCATACATTGATTTAACAGCATCAACAATAAATGAATGTTTTGCACCGTCTTGACCAAATTGTTTTAACCAACTTGGATTTTTTATTGAAATAATAACTTCTTCCTGGGTGATTTTGACTGGCATCGCCTGCTGTTTTAAAATCGCGCGGGAAGGGAAACTTGAGATATTTTCCAATAATTTGCCCCAAGAAGCCTTTAAACCGTTAACGGCTGCAGGTTTTGACATAGGAACAGGGTCATTAAGTACCGCATCTTCAGATAACGAAGTTTTTTCTTGTTCTGAACTTGGTTGTGCAGCTTGAACCGGTTGAGGTTTTATCGGACGCATAACTTCCGGCTTTTTCACAGGAGCAGGCGGAGTATTGTATGCCGAAACATTAACCATTTTAACGCCTTCACCTGATTCCAACGCAGCAAGCCTTTTTTGCAAGTCTTCCAATTTTGTATTTTCAACTAAATTTGACATATCTAAAATTGCAACATCCAGCCATAATTTAGGATTAGTAGTAATTTTTAATTCTTTTATATAATTCGCACATTTATCAATCAGAGAAACCAATTGATGAGTTTCAACAGGTTCAAGAGCCTTGCAAAGCTGTTTTATCTGATCTTCATTTAACTGGATAACAGTATTACTTACATTTGACCCGACAGTTTTAACAATCAATGAGTTCCGCAGATACTCCAGTAAATTAGAGAGAATTTGTATCGGCTCGTTCCCTTGATTATAAATATCATTCAACACGCCAAGTGCATCATTTTGATTTGAAGAAACTATTGCACTAAACAGTGAGGACAGTGAAGCAAATGATAATCTGCCAAGCAGATTATTTATATCATCTACAGAAATTGCCTCTTGAGTGGAATTAAGAACACTCAGCTGATCTAATAAAGCAATACTGTCACGCATTCCGCCTGCCGAATTTTGCGCAATAAGATTAAGGGCGTCATCGGTAATATTTATCCTCTCTGAGTCCGAAATATATCTGAGGTGCTTGGCAATATCATCTGTTGTTATACGTTTAAAATCAAACCGCTGGCAACGGCTCTTTATTGTGTCCAAAACCTTATGAACTTCCGTTGTTGCAAGTATAAATATAACATTTTTAGGTGGTTCTTCAAGCGTTTTTAAAAGCGCATTAAATGCTTGATTTGTAAGCATGTGAACTTCGTCAATGATATATATCTTGTAGCGGCTGCGAACAGGAGCCAAGGCAACCTTTTGGATGATTTCATCCGCATCGTTAACGGAACGATTACTTGCTGCGTCGATTTCAATAACATCAATCGGAATCGAATTTGTTATATTTTTACAGTTTTCACACTCGTTACAAGGAGAAAGAGTCATCCCTTTTTCGCAGTTCAAAGATTTAGCAAAAATTCTTGCAGTTGAGGTTTTTCCGGTACCCCTGGGTCCGGTAAAAAGATAAGCATGAGATATTCTGTCCATCTCAATAGCATTTGCCAAAGCTTTTTTAATATGTTCCTGACCCACAATTTGTTCAATCGCCTGCGGTCTGTATTTGCGATATAAAGGTATATAATTCTTTTCCATGATATAGTAATTATACCAAATAATTATTTAAAAGGATAAATTATGAACTTAATTAAACCAAAGAAATTAAAATTAGGTGATACAATTGCTATCATTGCACCATCAGGCGAAGTTGATATAAAAAAGATTAACAGAGCGGTGAAATATTTTGAAACATTAGGGTTTAAGGTCAAATTAGGTTCAAATATAAAAAAACAAAATAACTATCTTGCAGGCACAGACGAGGAAAGATTAGAGGATTTACATGCAGCATTTCAAGACTCTGAAGTAAAAGCAATCATCTGCGCCCGAGGCGGTTACGGCGCAATCCGGCTCATTAATAAAATTGATTATGAGTTAATTAAAAACAATCCGAAAGTATTTTGCGGATACTCTGATATCACAGCACTTTCAACTATAATTTTAAAACAAACAGGCTTGATTACTTTTTCTGCTCCAATGGCTCAAAGTGACTTTGCATTTGATGAAATTGATGAATACACATTAAATTCATTTTTAAAAACAATTATGCTTGGAAAAACCGAACTATACCCGACCAAATCAAAAATTATAAACAAAGGTAAGGCAAAAGGAACCCTTATAGGCGGAAATTTAACAACACTGGCATCCCTGTGCGGCATTGATTTTATCCCGAATAAAAAATTCATACTATTTGCCGAAGATATTGACGAACCCGCTTACAAGCTTGACAGATATTTTACACAACTGTTAAATATTGATAAATTCCGCAAGAACCTCGCAGGAATTATTTTGGGGGAATTTTCAGGCATAGACAACCAAAAATACTTTGACGATTTTATGACAAAGTCAGGGTTAGACCTAAATATCCCGATACTTGGAAACTATCCTATAACCCACGGAAAAACAAAAGCAACAGTTCCAATTGGAGCCGTTGCCGAGATAGAAAAAGAAAAAGTACAAATAAAAGAGTCTATGGACGAATAATCAAAACATCAGAATCAGCTATTTCTAAAAGACGTTTACTAACAGAATTTATCAGGAATTTTGCTAAATATTTTCTGTTTCTTATACCGCAAACCACAAGGTCAATGTCGCGTTTTGTAATATATTTATTAATTTCATCAGCCGGAGAACCTGATAGGACAGCTTTCTCCATTACTTTCAATCCGTTCTGCTGAAGTATCCCTTCAAACTTGTTTAATAAAAGCATTGATGCCTTTTCCTGCTTTGTTTGTATATCCAAAAGCCAGTTTGAATCAATATTGCCTTCTAAAAATAAATACTCAGGGATATCATAAACCGTAACTAAATAAATCTCTTTATCTTCAAAATCAAATGAATTTACGGCTTTTTCGACAACTGTTGTGCTGATTTCAGAATTATCCACAGCAAACAGTAATTTCTTTTTGTTATTGTCACACTTAGAAATATATGTAGAATTATTTGCAATAGCAGCTATTTCCTGCGAAACAGACCCTAACCATTTTTGAATCCCCTTTTTACCGTGAGAACCCAGCACAATAAAATCGTAATCAAAATTTTCACTGGTTTCCAATATACAATCAACTGTAGAACCGCACATTTTTATTTTTTTACCTATTTTAATATTGTGCTGCTGCAAAAACTTTTCCGAATAATCAAGTATTGAATCGGCAGAATTAGCGCACTGCATTGCAAATTCACTGTCTTCAAGCGACACCGTATCCGGTAAAAAGCTCCAATCAATTGCACACAAAATATCCGCAGTAAAATCCTTAATCCAGCAGGAAAAATTTTGGATAGATGAATAACTGCTTTTTGAACCGTCAGTACAAAATAAAACTCTCATAGTATCTCCTCTTTTTCTGAAACATAATTTATGTTAAGGAAAATTACATTAGCTGGTCATATACAATTTTTTTTGCTATTATAGGGGTGTAAATACGTATGAAATTAGTTATTAGGATTAGTTATAGTAATGTCATCAGCTGAAGAAAATGTAAAACTAAAAAAATACAAGGACTTAATTGATATTATTGCGAAGGTTGAATATCAAAAATTTTCCCGTTCGCATTTAATTGAACTTCCGGAACTTGTTAATATCGGCACACACGCCTTGTATATTTTGTTCAAGAACCATAATCCTGAAGATTATAACAGCACCTACCTCTCGACTGCTATAAAATGGGCAATCCGAAATGAGGTTAGAAGACGGTACAAATGGTATACACTTAAAAACAAAGCCTCAGAAGATTTTGGAGAAGATGAAACAACAGAAGTTGAAATAAGAGCAGAGGTTTACAAAAATATTCTCTCTATAGACGAACTTCAAGAGGGCGAAGTTCCTATTCAGATAAAAGCAAAGGATAAAACTCCAGAAGAAAGCATTGAATTTAGCGAACTTAAGAACGGAATTCTTGAATCAATGAAAAAATTACCTCCAAGAGAGCGGGAATTTATTGAATATAAATTCTTTAAGGAAAAGAAACTTCGGGAAATCGCAGACGAATTCAATATTTCTCAATCAAGAATTTCAAGAATTATACAGACAGGGTTAGACAGAATTAAAAAAGACTTGGCAAAGCAGGGGATAATCTAAAATATGAAAACAATCTTTGAAAAAAGCAACGGTATAGACGGAATAAATCTTACAAATGAAACAGTTGATTTTACGCAGTTCATACCACAAAATGTTTTGCGCGAAACTCCGACTGATTTGCCGCAGCTCAGTGAACTTGAAGTAATGCGTCACTATAAAGAATTATCCGACCTGAACTTTTGCATCGAAAAAGGTTTTTATCCGCTCGGCTCTTGCACGATGAAGTATAATCCTAAAGTTAACGAGGTTTTGGCAGGTTTGGAGGGGTTTAATATTCACCCGTCAAGTGACGATGATTTAGCACAAGGCTCGCTTAAACTTATGTATAACCTTCAAAATGCACTCCTTGAAATCACCGGCATGGATGCGATTACTCTTCAGCCGTCTGCCGGCGCGCACGGGGAAATGACAGGCATGATGATTATCAAAAAATACTTTGATACAATCGGCGAAAAAAGGACGAAAGTCATAATCCCTGATTCTGCACATGGAACTAATCCTGCAAGTGCGAAAATGGCGGGTTTTGAGATTGTCGAAATTAAATCAAATGAAAAAGGGCAGGTCGATATTGAAGCATTAAAATCTGTCTTGAATAAAGATATTGCGGCAATAATGATGACTAATCCGAACACTTTGGGTATCTTTGAAGAAGGTGTAGAGGAAATTTCAAAACTTATGCACGATAACGGCTCACTTCTATATTATGACGGAGCTAACTTCAACGCTATTATGGGATGGACAAACCCAAAACTTATGGGGTTTGATGTGGTACACCTGAATCTGCATAAAACGTTTTCAACCCCGCATGGCGGCGGAGGCCCCGGAGCCGGTCCAGTGGCTGTCGTTGACAAATTAAAGGACTATCTGCCTGCGCCGGTTATAGAGGTCAAAGACGGCAAGTATTTTAAAAATTACAATATTAAAAACTCAATTGGCAGTGTAAAAGATTTTTACGGTAATTTCGCAGTTCTTGTAAGAGCTTACGCGTATATTTTGATGATGGGCAGAAATTTAAAGAATGCGTCAGAAAATGCGGTTCTTAACGCTAATTACCTCAAAGAAAAGTTGAAAAATTATTTTGATTTACCATACAATGAACCTTGTATGCACGAATTTGTGATTACCGGGGAAAAGCAAAAACACGAAAACGGAGTATCAACGCTGAATATAGCCAAGGCGTTAATGGATGGGAATACTCATCCCCCAACTGTTTACTTCCCGCTTATTGTTCATGAAGCTATAATGATTGAACCGACAGAATCTGAACAAAAAGAAAAATTAGACGAATTCGTAGACACAATGATTGAGATTGCAAATACTGCAAAATCAAACCCTGAAAAGATTTTGTCTGCCCCGCACACAACACCGGTCAAAAAAATTGACGAGGTTACGGCGGCAAGACATCCGGACTTGAAATACAATAATTAGGAAATATAAATATGTCAAATAAAAAACAAGAGAAAAAAAGGAAAGTTTCATTCCCGCATATGGGAACCATAAGTTACGCGTAGTCTGCAGCATTAAGAATCATAGGCTGTGAACCTTTTGTAGAACCGTATACCAGCAAAAAAGCTTTGTCTTTAGGGACAAAACACGCACCCGAAGCAATTTGTTTACCTTACAAATTAATCTTGGGAAACTTTATTGAAGCAATAGAAGGCGGAACAGACTATGTTGCAATGATTACTTCTCCGGGATGCTGCAGGTTGGGTGAATACGGAAAGTGTATTGCAAATGCTTTGGCTGATTTGGGTTATGAAGCAAAATACATTGAAATGCAATTGTATGACGGGATTCAAGGAATGTACAATTTCTTAAAAGAAGTCAGCGGGAAAAACAATACATTGTTGTTTGCACGCGCGATTCTGATTGCCATATTAAAAGTATTTATGCTTGACAAATTAGAAGCAAAATTGTCATACTACCGCGCAAGAGAAATCAAACCGGGAACAGCGGAAAAGCATTACGCCAAAGCTCTTAAGATTATTGACCAAAATGACACCGTCATAGGATTGAATAAAGCTAAAAAACTTATTGACGAGGAAATGAAAAAAGTTGAAATCAACAAAGACAGAGAAGTTTTGCATGTTGATATAACAGGTGAAATTTACGTTGTTAATGATGAATTTTCTAACCAAAATATAGAAAAAGAGCTTGGAAGAATGGGAGTTGAAGTCCGCAGAAGTTTAACTGTCACAAGCTTTTTAAAAGATGCGATTATCCCAAAATTCCTCAGAAAGGGCGAAACTCACCTGCAGCGTGCTGATAGACTGGCCAAACCTTATCTGATGCGTGATATCGGGGGCGACGCGCTGGAGTGTGTTTCGGATGTTGCTTATGCTAACGAAAGAGGTATAGACGGAATTATCCACATCAGCCCATTTACCTGTATGCCTGAAATTATGTCACAAAACATTTTCCCTGCAATGAGAGAAAACTGTGAAATTCCAATATTACCGCTCATTATGGATGAACAAACAGGTAGAGCAGGTTATATTACAAGGATTGAAGCGTTTGTAGATTTGATGAGAAGACGAAAAAGAAAACGTAAACTTGAATTAAAAAATGCTCAAACAGAAACTGAGAAGGAAACTGCAGAAGCGAAATAATTGTACGGACAACATTTTATGTTTAAAATATTTAAAGACAGCTTCCATATAACAAATGATTGTATAATCTTGGCAATCCCGCTTATAATTTTTATGTCAATACTCGGGTGGTTTTTGAATTATACCGTAAATGGTGCTGACACAGTTCCAAAAATTGTACTTGGCGGAGTTACACTGCTTGTTATGGCTAGCGGATTTCTTTCTTCTTGGCTTTATATGTGTAAAAAAGCTATACACATGTCAAAAAAAATTATTGTATTTGATAAAGACAGAGCCAAATCTCTTTGGACACTGATACTAACACTACCAAGAGGTATTGGCAGATTATTTTTGCCCAATTTAAGCGTTATTGGGATTTATATTATTCTATACGGAATTCTGATATTTATATCTTGCCAGGCTGTAAATGCGATTGAACCTACGTTTGATACAAACGCTCTTTGGCTGAATTTTGATAAGTTTTCTACCGGTTCAAAAATAATAAATGATGTGAACAGCTTATCAATTAAGGAATTAGTACCGATTGCCTGTTGGCATTTTATTATGATAGCAGGAAGCCTGGCTATAGGCTATATCACAATGCTTTGGCTGCCCGAAATAGTCTATAGTGAAAAAAATGCGTTTAAAGCTCTAGGAAACTCAATATACAAAGTATTCTCTAATTTTAAACACACTTTTTTAGTATATCTGTACATAACAATTTTGATTACCGCAGTAATGATACTAACGACATCACTTATGTATAATCCGCTATTATACTTCTTTACACTGATTTTATATTACTATTTGCTGGTTTACATAATTGTGTTAATATTTACGTATTATGAATACGAATTTAAGTAAGCCTAAAGTAATAGCAATCGTCGGAGCAACGGCAAGCGGAAAAACCGCTTATTCTATTGAGCTGGCAAAAAAAATCGATGGTGAAATAATTTCGGCAGATTCAAGACTTGTTTACAAAGGATTTGATATAGGGACTGCAAAGCCAACAGCAGCAGAACAGTCAGAGATTACCCATTATCTTATCGACATTGTGGAACCTGAATTTGAATATTCCGCAGGCTTGTACAAACAACAGGCAAAAGAAGCTATCAATAAAATTCTTGCAAAAAGTAAAACTCCGATTATTGTCGGAGGAACCGGGCTGTATATAGATATTTTATTAAAAAATTATGACTTACCTCAAATTGAAGCAGACAGAGAACTTCGGGATAAATTAAATAAACTTGAAACATTTGAATTGTATTCAACTCTCCAAAAACTTGATTCAGTCGGCTCAGAAGCAATTGACCAAAATGACAGAAAAAAAATTATTCGTGCAATAGAGATAATAAAAAAGACGGGAAAATCGCTGAATGAGGTTCGGGGAATCGGAGAATCCGAATACCAAATCGAATGGATTGGTCGAAATTTTGACAGAAAAACGCTTTATGACAGGATAGATAAACGAGTCGAAATAATGATTGAAACCGGATTGGTCGAGGAAACTAAAAAACTTTTAGATGCCCATGGAAGAATTCCAAACCTGATTAATACTATCGGTTATCGGGAAATTTTGGGATACATAGATAACAGGTATTCTCTTGAAGAAGCAAAAGAATTACTCAAAAAAAATACACGAAACTACGCAAAACGCCAGCTAACCTGGTTTAGGCGAAATGAAGAAATAAATTGGAACATATATCCTGAAAAAATGAAGAAATAATTAAATCTTAACTTTTACAACAACCTTTTTTACTATCTCCGATTCAACAGGAGCTATTTGCGGCGCATGCGCCTCGTGCGGATAAATCAGTGCAAAATTTGAACTATTCAAAGTCAAATAGTCATTTTCTCCAATGTTATTACTAAAAAACATAATATCTCTTGCGGGATTATAAGGTTCTTTGATTGACAATCCGTCTAAAGCCGAATAATAGATACGTTCTTTACCCTTTAACAATATTTGGATATCAATATATTCTTTGTGAGCTTCAAACAGCCCCTCGTTTAAAGTTTTTGTTGAATACGATTCAATATTAGCATAACAACCGTCAGGCAGCTCATAACGTCCGTCAGCCATCTCTAATGAGATGTTTTTGATAAAGTCTTTCGCAAAATCGGGAATCTGCGCATATAAATCCACATTACTCAATTTATCTATAATCATAACATTTAACCTTTCTATATAAAGGGACGGATATAAAATCCGTCCCGTAATTACCTTTATTACTAGAATGTACGAAGTTTACGTCTTACCGAAATATAACATGCTTCAAAATCACATGGGTTATCCGACAAATTACTTCCGGTAACACTATCATTTCGCAAATACTCAGTACCTTTCAATTCAACTACGATATCCTGCTCATTATTCCTTTTGAACTTAACCTTTTGGTAATATTTTTCACCCAAGTTTAAACAATAAGGCGAATTCTTACTTATTTTCCGTACCGAACACAAAGCTCTCGCATAAGAAATATTCGGGAATACAACTTTCTTCGTTCTGCGTCCGGAAGAATCAACGTCATAATAGTAAACATCAGTCGGCAGCATATTTGCACTGTTACCGCCAAGATTTATATTAGACGACGTAGTATTAGACTTATTGCCATCCAGCGGATATCCGGGATAAACCATGCCGTTTGATGAAACATAGAACGGGAACACATCTTCCCACAACGTTCCGTTGCCTCGGCTGCCATTAATATCGACAAACACAGTGAATCCGCTGATAGCATAGACTCTCGGATCTAAATAGTATGAATCTGAAGAAGATGCACCGGTACCAGCCGCTTTAGCTGCCGCAATATCCGATAAATCAGGAGCATTACAGCAGTTACGAGCATCCCCCATTGTTTTTCGGCTTTCATCTGAGATTTTATAACAACCGTTTTCTGCTCCGCAGAAATAAGCCTTTGGATCAGCTTCGGTACATGCTGCTTTTGTATCTTTATTTAGATTTTTACAAATATTCCGTTCCGGAATGGCATTATCTGTCGTATAAGTTAACCCCGGAATTGATGCTACGCGGTCACTTAATATCCACATATATAAGCCGTTAGACAATATTAAGTTAGGTTTTAATCCTGAAAGTGTTTTTTGATTATATGCAAATGCTCCGGGCTGCGAGTCTATAGACATCAATCTTTTATTTGTAGAACTTGACCTGCCAAGTGCAGCTTCAAATACATTTTTATAATATTTAGCACCTGACAACTTCTCGACTGTGTAGTATTTAGTAGAATCACAAAAGTTTCCGTGTCTCTTTATACTCCAAGTCTCTGCAACCAAATCGCAAAAACGCTTTGCGCTAATTATCGGAGGATTCAATACGCAAATATCATTACCGTCAACAGTTTTTTTAGAATAACCCTCAGTACAATTATCCGCTACACACTTGCCGCCCTTTTTAGAATATCCTGAAGCGCATACACAGGTAGAGCCATTGTAAAAAGCTCCAACTTCACAGCAAGTTTTAGTACTTTCATTGAAATCGCCTTCGCAGTATACATTACGGAATTCTTTTTTTGTAGTACCGACTTCCCAAGAATAACAACGTTTCTTTCCATTTTGTGTTCCGGTGGAGTTACAGGCATGCTTTGGATTATTTTCAGAATATACATAACCGGACGCAGGGACACACTCGATTGTATTCGGTTTTCCGACGTTTCTCATATTATAATAACCGTTATTACCGTTTTGACAATCAGAATCACCAAATGTAGGAGGCTGAGCACTCACGGAGGATGTTCCTGAACTTTGGGTATACGAGTATTTGGTCGTTGATTTTAGCTCGCAAAAACCTCGTTTATCATTAGAAACTTTACTTCCGTAATCAATAAATGAATCATCCATATCCTTACCGGAATCGACAGCCGTTTTATTATCCTCACCATCATCGTCGTCGTCATCGCTATAGCCTTCTCTTGAACTTTCAGGAACCCAACTTGTAGAGTAGGTTACTGTAGTTCCCGAGTCAGAATCCGTATAGTTAGTTTTTAACATATTACCTAAACTTGTACATAGACTTTGACCGCTATTTGGCTCTGCATTATTATATCCGATTGCATTTAATAGTGTATTAAACGCCGCATCCGTAAGTGAGGGAGAATCAGTACCTGCTCCCTGAACATAAGCAGGTTTAAATGCTTCAATTTGAGGAAGCATCGCCATCAAAATATCATTTTCCGCAACCGGTCCCGGAACTTCTTGTTCCTCCCCTTTTTCATCAATAAAAGACCCCTTATTACCAGCTTCTATAAAATCCTGATAACCGTAACAACCACCAAAATGATTACGATTATAATACAAAAAATCTGGGACCTGTTCTTTCGTACCGTCAGGGTTCTCTTTTTCGACTAAAATATTTTTCATTGGTACCGTGTGATCGCTGGTTCCACAAACCCGATACCCTAGCCAAAGTTCAGAGATAAACGAGTCTGTACCATATAAATCCTGGGTATATTCATCAATTTCCTCAGCCGCAAAAGCTTTTGGGAAAAATTTACGGATTAAGGCTTTTTCTGTAAAAGCTATCTTTGAAGATAAATCTCTAAAAAACAACTTTGTTCTGAAAGCTAAAGCATCTTTCCAGGTATACTGGCGAAGCGTTGAACCGTCATAATAAAATGATGTGGTATCTTCATCATCTGTTATCGGTTCCCCTATCGTAACAACTTGAGAAGCCATTTTTTCAACTGTTTTAAATGCCATATAGTAAGCGTATTCATCAGTCTTATCAAGCTGTCTATTAATAACCGGCAAAGTTATCATCGCTATTATTGCGATAATAAACAAAGCAATAAGAATTTCAGCCAATGTAAAAGCAGATTTTTTTATATAATCCTTAAATTTCATCATCCCTCCAAGGTTATTTTAATTCCTGCAAAGCACTTTCATAATCATCTTTTGAAGGAGCTTTACCATGCCAGCCGGCATTATTTTCCATAAAGCTAACACCCTTACCCTTTATCGTGTTGGCAATAATGGCAACAGGTTTCCCCGCTTTTTTAGCAGATTCAATAGCCTCATATATCTGTACAATATCGTGGCCATCTATCTCTATCACCTGCCAGTTAAAAGCTTCTATTTTTGCATTCAAATTATCGAGAGGTTTAACACACTCTGTTGAACCGTCAATTTGCAAACGGTTTCTATCAATAATTGCGACCAAATTATCTAAATTTCGATGAGGAGCATTCATCATTGCTTCCCAGATATTTCCTTCCTGCAATTCTCCGTCACCCAAGAGTACAAAGACATTCGCAGGATTTTTATCAAGCTTTAAAGACATAGCAATTCCGCATGCCATTGACAAACCTTGCCCCAATGAACCTGTAGCAATTTCAACCCCCGGACACCACAGTGAAGGATGCCCCTGCAGCCTTGTACCGAGTTTTCTGAATGTTTTTAACTCGGATTTATCAATAAAACCCTCCTGCGCCAGCACAGAATAATAAATCGGTGAAACATGACCTTTTGACAAAACAAAACGATCACGAATATTGTATTCAGGCGAATATTTGCCTTTCGGAGCATGCTTCATGCATTTATGAAACAACACAGTCATAATATCACACGATGAAAGTGAACCTCCAATGTGCCCTGACTCGGCTTCATAAACCATATCAAGTATATGACGCCTGTTTTCTAAACATAAATCCTTTAACTCATTTATTTCTATATCTGTTAGCATTTAGTTTTTTATCAACCTTTCTTTTAAAACTCTCAAAATAAATAACGGTAACGTCGGAAAAATCCTCTTAAACCGCTTTGGTTCTTTAATAGTCCTGTAAAGCCACTCCAAACCAAACTTCTGCCAAATAACAGGAGCACGCTCAACAACACCAGCCCAAACATCAAAACTACCGCCCAGCCCAATTAACAAAGCTTTTGGCAGCCTTTGTTTTAATTTGGCATTAAACATTTCCTGTTTTGGAGAACCTAGTGCAACCAAAACCAAATCCGGAGAAAGTGCCGCAAGTTCATTTATTATTTGCTCATCATCAGAAAAATATCCGTCATGCGCATAAATAATATTTAAGTTTTCAATCTCATTTTTAAGATTTTTAGCCGCAAGCTCAACAACTTCAGGCTTTGCACCAACCAGTGCAACTTTTTTATTTTCTTTAGAAAACTTAATAATTAAAGCCTTGCCAAGCTCAACGCCGGGAATTCTTTTCACGTTATGTCCAAGAATTTTCAACCCTATTTGAACCCCGATACCATCAGGGACAACTAATTCGGCTTGCGAAATAACATCCGAAAACTCAGGTAGTTTTGCTGCAGTTTCAATCATTTCGGGATTGATTGTTACAATCTGACCGCCATGCTCATACGCATAGTCGACAGCCTCATCAAAGCTGAACGTATCCACTCCATATCCCAAAATTTTAACCGAATCTCTGTCCATATCAATATTATATCATATTATACACAATTATGCTATAATCTTATTATGAAAATATTTAAAAGTTTATTAACATTTTTGGTTATAATTTTAACTTTTAGCAGAGTTGAAGCTGTGCAGTTTAATGTAGTTGTTCTACCTACTGATTTATTCAAAGTTTGCGACAATTATTTTTGTTTTCCGGAAGCTTCTGAAATTGCAAGCGAATATGTTATACAAAACCTGAATTCTTATAAAAATATTTCAGCATACACACTGGCTGATGTTCGAGCTAAAATGTATGCAGACAAAGAACTTGCAGAGCAAACTGCAGTAATGCTTGATAAGTTTGCTAAAATAGACAGAATCGATTTTGCCCCTCTAAAAAAAATCTCAGATGAATTCGGGGTAAAATCAATAATCTTAATATCTTCCTGGATATCCAACGAAGAAACTTTGACAAAAAGAAATCTGTGGGAAATATTGCAAATATCCAGCGCGTTTCAAATTTCTCACCCGTTCACTCTTAACACAAACGCCGTACTTACCGATACAGTAAACAATACGGTCATGTGGAGCGGAAGATATACTGTAAAAGTCACTGATTCCAATGATATGTTCAAGGCTTCAAACCAAGCCCAAGCAGCTTCGCAGCTTGAAAAAATTAAACAATATTATAAAAATAACATTGCCCAAACAATCAGTCAAAATATCAGATTAAGATTTTTTCCAAAAACAGTCCGAACATTTACTACAGGCAAGCAGACAACCGAACAAAAACAATTCATGCCAAACGCACTGGAACATCTCTCAAAACCAAAATTAGAGTCTGAAATTAATGAGCTTTATAAAGAAACCACCGCAGATGACTTAATTTTTGATTTTTAGGTTTCTCATTTACTGTTTGAGATATCGTTTTGTCAACTTTTCGGCAAATTTGAACCATGTCGCAATACGCTATTGCCAAGACAATTGAAAATATAACAAGATAAATTCTTTTCATAAATACATCTTAAGCAATCAAAAAGAAAATTTATCCGCCGAATCAGCAATAAAAAAGACCCCTTCAAGGAGCCTTCTTTATGGTGCCGATGGCCGGGGTCGAACCGGCACGAGGGTTGAACCTCACAAGATTTTGAGTCTAGCACGTCTACCAATTCCATCACATCGGCTTATTTAATTATCATATAATTATAATAACTCAAAAATATTATTTTTCAAGAACTTTTATAAATAATAATTATGCTAATATTTTATCCCACTATCTATTAAAAATTTGCAAAAATTACGGATAATATTTGTATTATGAAAAGAACAGTTTTAATATTACTTAGTCTAATTTTACTAAATTCGCATGCATTTGCCGAAATATTTACCGGTGGAGTCACAAAAGTCGGACAGGAAGCAAGTAATCGTGTTATAGATGCTCAAACAAATCAAGGGGTAGAGTTTGCAAAAGTAAGTATTCCCCAGAAAAAATACAACACCTACACTGATGCAAACGGAAATTTTACTCTGCCGACAATAAAGATTGATGTCCCCACAATTTTAAATGTGGAAAAAGAAGGTTACCGTCCGTTTTCCGTAACGATTAACAGCGGAGAAAACCTAAGCGATGAACCAATGAAAATCACAATCGCAAAAAGCACTCCTACCGATATTTCTTTGGATACAGAAATTCTGCACCTGGGAGATAATAATTTCTCAAGACAATCGGCAAACGCTTCTGATTTTAAACTTAAATCTATCGGTCCGTATTATTCTAAGGATTTTATAATGACAGATAATGCAAAACGAAGTACAAACTATCTTGTCATAGGTTCAATTGTAGGATTAGATACAAAACTTGCAAAATCAATGGGGCAAAATCGTATACGCACAGCATATTCAAGCCCAGCAGAAATATATTTTAACGGAAGAATAATCGGACAGCTCCAGGTTAACGGTGACGGACAGCGAATAAAAATCCCCAACGGACTTATCCACGCAAACGAAAGAAACCAAATTACAATAAAAACCGGACAGAATCTTATGCCAAGTGATCATATAGATTACGACGATATAGAAATCATGAATTTATCAATCCTGAGTGAATAAATTACTGTCATTCCCTCTCCTTTTGGGAGAGGGGTAGGGAGAGGGTTTTGTCATTCCGGGCTCTGACCCGGAATCTATCAATGTTGGTTTTGCCCGTAGGGCTTTTCCATCCAATTGGATAGACCCTGAAATCAGCTACGCATACAGGCTCACTCAATTTGTCACTGGATTTGTAAAGGGTGACCCCCCTCCCCTTTACTTCCCCTCCCACAAGGGGCGGGGATTAATTTTATGTCATTCGGAGGGAGGTTACGACCGAAGAATCTCTTTTTGTTATGGATTCTTCGCTTCGCTCAGAATGACGAAAATCTTGCAACAAAGTTGTCATTGCGAAGGAGTTTACGACTGAAGCAATCCAGCTTTTGAAACTATCAGCTGGATTCTTTCGGGCTTTTAAAACTTGCGAAGTAAAACACAGAACTCCGCTTTATTGTTTTATTTACTCTTATCATCTTCATTTTCAGAAGTAATTGCAATAATAATTTTATATATATCATTTATTTTTTCAGGATTTTTCAAAATAACATCTGCGATATGTTCCAATCTATCGTTATTTGTCATAAAAAGCTCATACGGTAAAATATCAAAATAAGAAATAATATTAACAATCGTTTTTGCTTGAGGAAAACTCTTGCCGTTTTCAATTCGATTAAGATTATGTGTTTCTATTCCAATCTTTTCCGCCAATTCTGATTGTGTAAGCCCTTTTGATTTTCTCAAACGTCTTAAATTACCACCAAAACAACATCTAAATTCCTGAACATCCATATTAGTATTTTATGTAATATGTAAACAAATATAAATACCGTTTTACAACACCATATTTATTAATTACTTGATTAATATATCGTCATGCGGTATATTTGATAAAGGAGGGATTTAAATGAAGAAGAACGGATATACTTTAGCGGAAACATTGCTTACCATTGGTATCATAGGAATAGTTGCAGCAATAACGATTCCCATACTAAATAATTCGGTTCAAAAAAAGGTTTTACCGGTACAATTAAAAGTATTTTATGCAGATTTCACAAACGCAATTAGAAGATATATGACAGATAACGATTATACACTTATATCCGACACTCCATTTGGAAATAAGACATCATCAGAAGAAGAAAAAATTGAATATTTTGTTGCTAATGTCCTTGTCCCATATATTGCAGGAAGTAAAACAAATACGACGACACTCCATAGATACTTAGGTAAAGAAGATACTATTAATAGACAAATAAAGTGGAATTATGTTTCAAATAAGGGCTATCTTATTTCTATAAGCAATGGAATGTGGGACAGCTATATAACAATAGTATTTGATATTAATGGCACAAAAGGTCCTAATAAGGGAGGTTATGATATATTTAGATTTTACCTTTATGACAGCCAAACCCCAAAACAAGCATATCAGCGTAGTGCGGATTGGGATTGCTCTACTTGCGGAGATTCGTGCAGACCGGACATTCACAAGTACGGAGCTAGCGGTTACGGCTGCTGGGCAAGAATTATGAAAGAAAATTACAAAATAAATTACTAATAAAAGAAAGCACTTTTTTAACAAAAGTGCTTTCTAAACCTATATTATCACTACAGTCTATCTTTTTAAGAAATCAGGGATTTCGATATTAGTAAAATTATTACTTGGTGATGATAGAACTGATTTTGTTTGGTTATTAAATGCGCCGGAGAAGAAATCCACAGCATTCAAGCTTGAATCCGTTTTAATATCGGAGGAAGCTCCAAACATAGAAACTTGCGAATTATTTTTCAGTTCAAATCCGGTTGCAATAACAGTAATTTGGATTTCTCCCTGGATGTTTTCATCAACTGCCGTACCAATAATAACCGTAGCATCATCAAGTACCGCATCGTGGATAATAGACGCAGCATCACTGACTTCATGTATACCCATATCACGTCCGCCTGTGATATTAACGATAACCCCTGAAGCACCGTTGATTGAAGATTCAAGAAGTTGAGAATTGATAGCTTGTTGAGCAGCTTTTACAGCTCTGCCTTCGCCTTGAGCCCTACCGATACCCATCAATGCTGAGCCGGAAGCCTGCATTACAGATTTAACGTCAGCAAAGTCAACGTTAATAACGCCTGGAACCGTGATAATATCAGAGATACCTTGAACCCCGCGAAGCAACACTTCATCAACTATTACAAAAGACTCTTGAAGTGATACTTGTCTGTCTACGACTTGAAGAAGCTTATCGTTTGGTACAACAATGACAGCATCTACAGATTCTTTCAACTTATCAATACCGTTATTAGCTTGATTTTGGCGTTTTTTACCTTCCCAAGAGAACGGTTTTGTTACAACACCAATTGTTAAAATGCCAAGTTGTTTAGCGATTTTAGCAACAACAGGAGCCGCACCGGTACCTGTACCGCCACCCATACCTGCTGTGATAAATACCATATCAGCACCTTCTAATGCTTGAGTAATTTCTTGTTGAGCTTCTTCAGCAGCTTTTTCTCCAACTGAAGGATCTCCGCCGGCACCCAAACCTTGTGTAGAAGATGAACCTAATTGAATTCTGTGGCTGGTTTTTCCGTTAACCAATACCTGTAAATCAGTATTCATCAACCAAAATTCAACGCCTGATAATCCGGCTTGAATCATTCGGTTTACAGCATTACCGCCGCCGCCGCCAACACCGATAACTTTGATATTGGTAGGGTTTGCGCCTAATCTTGAGTACTGATCATTTGATGGTTCATCTTTTCTTGCAAAGATATCTGAAACGATATTTTCCACGTTATTTACCTCATTAATTGTAATATTTTACCTAAAACATATAACTACTAATAATGTAATTATAACAACATAGTATTTTAAATAGAAAAAAAGTACAATGATTTTAAATAAATTATGTACAAAAGTTAATATAAAGGCTTAATTTCTAATATTTAGCGGGGGAATAGCCCCAATTAAGTTTGTTACGTAAAACCGAGTAAAAATCATTATTATTCAATAGTGCTAAATACGCCATTTTTGAGGATTTCCGTATTATCAAATCAGAGTTAGCGGCAAACGCAATCTGACCATCAGCAGAAACATGATATTTATTATTATTACAAGGTAATATTTTTATAATATCATCAGCAGAAACCACTATCGGACGAGCAGAAAAAGTATGCGGACAAATCGGGACTATTGTCAACGCGTTTATATCAGGAGTTAATACAGGTCCCCCAGCAGCCATACTATACGCAGTAGAACCTGTTGGAGTAGAAATAATTATACCATCCGCCAAATAATCACACACAAATCTTCCGTTTATTTCAAGTGCAAAACGAGAAGTTCTTGAAGACGATTCACCTTTTATCACAAAATCATTTAGCGCATTATACCCATCAAGTTCCAGCATAATACGTTTTTCAATTTTATAATCACCCGCCAAAACTGCAGAAACAGAAGATTCAAGATTTTCAACGGTTGCTTGTGACAAAAAACCAAGCCGGCCAAGATTAATTCCGAATATAGGTGTTTCAAACCCGGAAAAGAACCTCGCAGCCTTCAATATCGTACCATCTCCACCGATAATAAATGCAAAATCAAACCCCTGCTTTAAGTTATCAATATCCAATATGTAAAAATTAACAGAATTCTGCACCAAAATCTGCTGCAAACATTCCATAACCTCAACAGAATTCGGAATCTTCGGATTGTAACATATTGAATAACGTTTTTTCATACGTTTAGTTTATACCAAATATGCAAGAATATGCAATAATAATATTCATGAATGATAAACATTTTGTATACATATTACTGACTGAAAATAATACATTATACTGCGGTTACACGGATGATGTAGAAAAGCGGTTCCAAATTCATTTGGAGGGAAAGGGAGCCAAATATACAAGAGCAAACAAACCTGTAAAAATTGTTTATCAAAAAGAGTTTAAAACAAAATCGGAAGCAATGAAGGAAGAATACCGAATTAAACATAACTTGACACGAGAAGAAAAACTAAATCTAATCAAAGATTCATCTATTTAGAAAGATTCTCTGCTTCACTTTCATATACTGTTTCAGCCTTCTCAGATGAAGAAGTATCGCCGGTTTCTTTATACAAAACATCAAGTTTCATATCTATTTTATCAATTTCCTTTTTCTTCTTATCAATAAGTTTTTCTGATTTTTGAACATCTTTATTATATTGGTCTATCAAGTACTGTTTGTAAGCCTCTTGCAAAGCTTCATCCTCGGTTGTACCAGCAAGAGAACGAAGTTTTCGATAATCTCGCAATTCTTCTTTATAATTATCATAAAGATTTCGAACAGCAAAATTATAATCATCCTTAATTTCATCAACAACACGTTTATGTTCAAGCTCTCTCTGTTTAAGAAGATATTTAGATTCTTTTTTCAGATTTTTCTCCTGACGCATAACATCTTGATATCCCTGAATCTCGTCTTGAATAACCTTATAACCGTTTACACTGACCTGTTTATCTACATTTTTGTTAAACGACTCTATCCTAGATTGTGTTCCCTGGCAATCAATGCTCCAAGTTCCCAAAAATACAGGTTTTTCACCTGTAAAAGCAAACCCTTGAACAATAATCCGCTCTGAATCCTCTTTATCAAACCCGATAGGATAAATATCCCAGCGTTTATCATCAAGACGAAGATTCATGTATTCTTCCCAAAAATAAGAAATCGCATCACGAACTTCAACCAAATCATAACTTGTTTGGTTATCGAAATCATATATATAAACGCGGGTCTGCCAAATCCCGTCTTCTCGGCTGCCTATTTTTTGTTTTACCAAAAGCTTTGTACCGTCAGGAGAAAAATCAACGGGAGTCAGCGTTCTAAACGCCGCATAATTATCAATAGCTTTATCCGTAGATAAAATCGGTTCAGTAATACGTTTTGCAACATTAGCGGTTAAAATTCGCTGCAAATTTGTTCCCTCTTTACTCAAAGGGATTATAAATAAATCCGCTGCAACAGACGCACTATCCGTATAATAATAAATTGCAGGATAAACAAGCATTGAATAATCAGGTGACACAATACCCTGGGCATTAATTTGCCTGTTCACATACAGCCGCTTACCCAATGATAATTCAACACTTCCGGGCGGGTCGTTATATTTAACAATCCTGTAAAGAGGCTTTGGTACATATTTAAAATCTGACGGAGTTTCAATTTTTGGAACCGAAATCTCTGTTGTGGACTTATCCTTGTATTCAGACAAGGCTTCATACTCATCAACAGTCATATAACCCGACGGTGTCAGCTCAAAAATCCGTTTATTCAACCGATTTTTTTCATCTTCTTTCAGAACTTCGTACTGATACCTTATTTCTTTAGCCCGAGGGTCATTATCTTTTTTAAGCGGATTTGTAAATTCAAAAGCAAAAGCTTTTGCGCATGATAAAACAAGTAAAATTAAGACCAAAACGCGTTTAATCATAACCTCTAAACCAAACCGTCTTTCATTGCCGTTGCAACAGCCTTTGAACGGGTTTTTACGTATAATTTCTGCAAAATATTATGGACGTGTGTTTTTGTCGTTGCAATGGTTATGACAAGCTTTTTAGATATCTGCGGATTTTTCAACCCCTCAACCAACAACGCCAAAACCTCCATTTCCCGTTCGGTTAATCCGTACAAATTCTTACCTTTTTGATAATTTATCCCGCTTGATTTTTCATCTGATTGGCTGCTCTTGCGGATATTAGACAAAACAACCCTTGCAATTGCAGGATCAAGCCAGCCTACACCTTCACTAACAGCTTTGATAGCAGAAATTGTCTGCTCAGAAGTTGCCCCTTTTGTAATATAGCCGTCAGCACCCGCAGCAAACGAATCCAAAATATCGTTCTCATTATCTCTGGAAGTATTCATCAATACCTTAATTTCAGGCATAGAATTTTTTATTTTCCTGGTAGCCTCAATACCGTCTATTGATGGTAATCCGATATCCATAATAACTAAATCAGGTTTTAATTGAAGAGCCTGTTCCACACCTTCCAATCCATCAGAAGCTGCACCCAAAACCTCTATTGATTCGTTATTTGACAGAGCAAATGAAAGCCCCATTCTAGTCATATCATGATCTTCAATTATTGTAACCTTAATAGTTTTTGACATTTTATCCACCTTTTAAACTCTTGATTTTGCAACGACATCAGTCAACAAAAATGAAAATTCGCTGCCCTTATTAACCTTACTCTCAACCCAAATTTTACCGTTATGAGCTTCAACAATCTGCCGTGACAAATACAAGCCAAGCCCGGTTCCTGTTGAACGCTTTTTACTTGTTCCTTGAGAAAACCTCATAAACAAGTGCGGCAAATCTTCTTTCGGAATACCGTTACCATTGTCGGCAACAGAGAATATCAAATCTCCGTGCTGAACCTTAACATAAATATCAATGGTTCCACCCTTATTTGTGTAATTCAAAGCATTACCGCAAAGATTAATAATAACTCTCTTGATTTCAGCCCTATCAGCATCAATCAACAAATCCTCCTCAACATCACAATGAAGATTAAATTCAATATCCTTTTTCTTAGAAATAGGTTCAAGCTCGTTAAAACATTGAACCACTAAATCTTTTATACTAAATACGGTTTTGCAAAGAGATAATTTCCCGCTCTCAAATCTATAGACTTCTAATAGCGCATTAACAAGCCCTAACAAGTCTTCATTACTTTGCAGCATAGTAGAGAGCAAAACAGATTGCTGCTCGGACAATTGCCCCAAAGAGCCGTCAAGAAAGAACTTCAAGGTTTGAATAGCTGCAAGCAGTGGAGTTCTCAAATCATGAGTTAGAGTCGCGATAAAATCATCTCTCAAACGTTCAGTTTCTTTTTGAACGCTAAAATTACGAATTACGCCGACAAATTTTTCTTCATCAGAGTACTCATTTGTAAGAGAGGCAAAATTAATTTCAACGGGTATTGACTCATTGTTTATAGCATTTCTTATGTATAAATCTCTCAGCAAAAATTCTTTATTTTCACATGACAAGCCCAAAATCGTATTCTTAACAGATGACTTAGAAACACTGTTCAAATCAGGGTTATCGGTATACGCAACCTCTTGAATCTTCATCTTGCATATCGTCTCGGAAGACAACCCCATCATATTTTCACAAGCCGGATTAACCTGCTCAATATTACCCTTTGCATCAATAATAATTATACCGTCAGCACAGTAATTAATTATTCCAAAGAGTTTCAAATTAGCAAGAGATAACTCTTTTGTACGTTCAGCAACAAGAGCTTCCAAATTCTCAGAATACACGGTGAACTGAGCTTTTGCCTCCTCCAACTCAGAAATCTTCTCTCTCAGAGAGGCTAATAAATGACTTCGCTCTATGCCGTTTTTAATATTCATGATTAAATCATCATTATCCCACGGCTTTTCGATATATTTGTAAACCCCGATTTCATTGATTGTCTTAATCGCATTTTCTTTATCAGCATAAGCCGTCAACAAAATCATGCTTATTTCGGGATGTAATTTTTTCGCTTCTCGCAAAAACTCCAACCCGTTCATCTCAGGCATCAAAAAGTCTGAAATTATTAAATCCGGAGTTTCTGTTTTTAAATATTCAACAGCATCAAGCGGATTGTTATAAACAACAACATCTCCAAACCCTTCTACCTTCATCAGAGTCGAAAAGGTAGAAGTCAATAATTTATCATCATCAACGTATAATATTTTCCCTAAATTCATACCAATATGATAAATTATTTTTTGAAAATAAACAAATACATTACAAAACCGCAATATTTAGTTAAAATTAACTTCACCCCATCCTAACCTTCCCCTTCCAGGGAAGGAATTTTGAATTTTTTGGAGCGTAAGTCGTTAATAAGTTAACGGCACATATTCGCGTGTTGACAATTCTCTATCTATCAAATACAGTGCAGATTTTTCGGCACCAAAAGCCTTTAATTTTGCTATAATTCGAGAAACAGATGCCTCTTCTTCAATTTGTTCTTTCAAATACCAATCAATGAAATTACGGGTAGACAGGTCACATTCACCCTCCGACATATTTGCAACACAGTCAATTGCGGACGTAATAGAACGCTCATGAGAATATATTTGATCAAAAACCTCTAGCGGGGAATTCATTTCAAATATAGGTGCAGAAAGCTGTCCTAAATGAATTTGTGAATTCCTGTCTAAAACGTATTCAAATAGAATCATTCCATGGTCAATTTCTTCTTTAGATTGAACTTTAGCCCAGTTAGAAAAGCCGTAAAGACCAATTTCAGAAAAATAAGCAGACATTGAAAGATATAGATACGCAGAATAAAATTCCTTGTTAATTTGGTCATTGAGTATATCTCTGATTTTATCACTTATCATTACATCTCCTTTCTAATAATTATTCATAACAGCAGCCACAGGTATCGGAAGATTGCCATAAGCCGTGAATATTACACATTTCAAGAGCTTTATCACTGTTGCATTTTTCTTGAAGATAGATTTTAGGTTCCTGCCCCGGGTACAAATAATGAAGTTTCATACAGTTTTTATCTTCCGAGATAACTTCTATAAATTGAATATGATGTTCATCCGTCATTGGATGTGGTTCTTCCCCAACTCTGACTTCACATTTATTATCACCTGTCACATAAAATACAGGAACATGTTTTTCCCCCATTTCAGGTTCGTCAGTTTTTGCCTGCAAATATTCCATCGGCTGACCACAGCAAACAAGTTCGCCGTCACCGCGCAAAACAACCTGGATAGTCTGCCCGCAAAGCTTACATTTATATAAATCTAAACGTTCGCCCATAATTAACTCCTTTCTTGATAAAGTATAAATTTTAATAAACTTATAACATCCGAAAACAGGACAATAATCATAGGGGTAGACGAAAAAATTTCAGCATGCTAAAATAAACTCAAGTCGTGTTCCATGGGGTGTTGCGAGCCCTCGACCCGAAGCTTAGGCGGGGTGCAGAGCCTGTTGTGAGGGCTTTATGAACACGTTGAAATTTAGCATAATCGTTGATATCAGCGAATGCGACGGCGTAAACTTTCGAACCGTGTCAGGGGAGAAATCCAGCAGCACTAAGATTGATTTTGCGGGTGTCGTATTTGATGAAGGAGAAAGTGCTAAAGGACATCTTGTTTGTAAATTTCGATAGACAGTGACACGACTTTTTATTTATTTTTAAGGTAATTCATATCGCCAAATGTTAGTACATACCATGCACAGCCAAAACCTGTTCCTGTTTTTGGAATGCATGTTCTTTCATAATCATCCAAACCCGGAGCTCCATTTGGACGTAAGCCGATATCTTCAAAATACAACATTTCAAACAAATCTGTCCCCCATTGATTTGGACCCGCCAACCCGTTAACATCTACAAAAAAATCGATATAATACCTGCTGGCATTACCTCTCCACCAAATAAATGTTCCGTTTAATAATTTTACTTTATAATGAGCAGAATTATTAGTATAACTAGCCCATAAACTTCCATTACGTAACTTATATGTAGCAGTTTTACAAACCTTATTAACATTTTTTGTTCCGCAATCATCAGCTAATTTCATAAAAGGTTTGATATTATTAGCAATTATATTTGCAGATTGCTCATCTGCTCCGGTTATACCCCAACCGGAAACTCCGCCAAATTCATCTTCAGCAGCACGAATAACTTGGGACAGGATAGATTGTATAGTCTTTAATTGAGTGTACACACGCTTATCTCTATTATTTTGAATAAGATTAGGAATGGTCATCGCCGCAACTACTCCGATTATGCCCAGGGTGATTAAAGTTTCTGCTAAGGTAAAGGCATGTCGAACCCTCACCCTGCCCTCTCCCTCGGAGAGGGGACATATCGTCATTGCGAGCGTATGCGAAGCAATCCAGCCTTTTAGATCCTGAAACAAGTTCAGGATGACACGGGCTATTCTGTCCCTCTCAAGGGGGCAGATAAATGTAAATCCCGCAAAGCTAGGAAAGACAAGCCTTAAAAGGTTACCCCCCCCCGATTTTCTTGATATTGTTGAGTTCTAGCATACTTTCATCCTTATCTTAACTCTTTTTCTGCAATGTATCTCGGACGAGCTTTAACTTCCCGATAAACTTGTCCGACATATTCTCCGATTACCCCAAGGCAAAATAACTGCAAACCGCCGAAAAACGAAAGCATAATAATAGCTGTCGCGTAACCGTTTGGAGAATCGTTCAAAAAAACTTTTTCAAAAATCGTTTCTAAACCAACAAGAATTGAACCGATAAACATAATAAACCCCAAAACTGCAATAATTCTCAACGGAACAACACTGAACGAAGTTATACCATTCAAAGCTAAAGTCATAAGCGACATAAAATTAAACTTAGATTCGCCGGCAAAACGAGGTTTAACATCAAATTTAACGATTTTTGATTTTAGTCCGACTTCATGGAAAAAACCGCGAAGAAATAGGGCTTTTTCAGGATACATATCCATAATATCAAGAGCTCTTTTACTCACCAATCTGTAATCGGAATGATTCATAGGAATTTTGGCACCGAGCAGGTTCATTAACTTATAGAACAAAACCGCTGTGGTCTTTTTGAAAAAAGAATCACTTTTTCTGTCATTTCTAACACCCAAAACAATGTCATTACCCTCAATATAAGCATCAACAAATTTTTCAATCGACATTTCATCCTGCTGCAAATCCGCATCAATTGAAATAGAGCAATCACAGCCCAGGGCATTTACACCTTTAAGCCCTGCAATAAGAGCTTTTTGATTACCATAATTTCTAACGAATTTTAAAGCCTTAACCTGCTCAGGATTAGCCGTGTGAAGATTCTCAATTATTTCCCAAGTTTTGTCATTTGAACCGTCATCAACCAAATACAAATAACTGTTAGATGAAATCTTACCCTTTTCAAACAACATGTGCAAAACTTCTAAAAGCCTGTTTACAGTAGCTTCAACACAAAGCTCTTCATTGTAACAAGGAATAATTACGGCTAATCTTGGAATTTGCATTTTGCCCCACTTTCTTCTATAATTATATTATTTTAAGAATAAGAATAAAGCAAGGATATGTAAATGGTTAACAAAAAATTTATATTGAACGCTGATGATTTCGGGCTGAGCAAGTTTCACAATCAAGCAGCATTAGAAGGATATAATAACGGATTTTTAACAAGTGCAAGCCTCTGTGCAAACGGTGAAGCATTTGACAGCGCAGTACACGATATTATTCCGGACTGTCCGAATTTGGGAGTCGGGGTTCACCTAAATATTATTGAAGGTAAGGCATTAACCTCATGTCCGCTGTTAACAAATAAAAAAAGTGAATTTGATATCGGATATCTTTATCTGCTGCTTAACAGCCGTAATCAAAATCTGTTAGATCAAATTGAAAACGAATTTAGAGCCCAAATAGAAAAAATCGCGAAAGTAACAAAGGTTGACCACCTGGATTCACATGTTCATACGCATTCGATACCCGCAATCTTTGATATTACGTGTAAACTTGCTAAAGAATTTGGGATTCCTTATGTTAGAACCCAGTTTGAAGAATTTTATTTAATTCCAAAATTCACAAAACACCTTAGTTTTAAATACCCGATAAATATTATAAAAGTCGGATTACTTCAATTTTTCACAGAACTAAACAGAGTGACTTTAGACAAATACAATCTTAATACAAACGATTCCATAATCGGAGTCGGCTATACCGGCATGATGGATGCAGATGCAATAGAATACGGATTAAAAGCGATCGAAGATGGATTTGTGGTGGAAGCACTGATTCACCCATGTAAATATGATAAATTGACCAAAAATTCACACGCGAAAGAATTTTTAATCACTCAAGATAAAACACTGCAAGACACAATATCAAGACTTGGCTTTGAAATAACAAACTATAAAAACTTAGACGTATGAAAAAACACCTGACGACATTATTCTTAATTTTATTATTCTCAGCATTTGCAATTTTTATCAGTATTGCAGAAAAGTCTAAAAACATACTGAATGTGATAACGCCAAATAAAATAACAATAGATGATAAAAGCGGCGAAAAAACTGTTTGTATTGAAAATATTGAAGCGTTTTCGCTTGAACCTGATGAGGAATTTTTTGATAAGTATTCAAAAGAATTACAACTTTCAAAAATTGATATGATAAGCCTTGGATATTTAGCTCAGGAATTTGCTCAAAAAACGCTATACAATCAAAGGGTAACAATAGAATTAAGCGGAAAAATAACAAGTGAGTGCGAATGGGGGAAAGTCAAATTAAACGGAATTGACTATAAAAACTTGATTGACTACAGCGGGTTTGGTTTGGCTGAGGGAAAAATCGCAGCACCTGACAAATTCAAAAAGAACCTGGAAAAAGCAAGAAAACTTGACCTTGTTGTATTAAATCATCATTCAGGCAAATACCACACTCTGACTTGTCCATACGGCGAAGTCGCGCATGATATGGTTATTATTCCGAAAAAACAATTGCCGAAAAGTACAAAACCATGTAAATTTTGCCATCAGCAAAAGCCTAAAAAATACAGATTTAAAAAAGGGTTTAATATCTTTAAACCGCACAATATTCCCCAACCGCCGCTGAGTATTACGGACGGAGATGTAAAATTTTTGGTAACTGATTTTACAAAGCAGCTGAAACCAAACACCATGTGTCAGGCAAATGTATGCAAAGAACTTGTTAACACGATAAATTCCGCAAATAATACCCTGGATATCGCAATATACGGATATCAAGAAGTACCTGCGATAACTCAAGCCCTCAAAAACGCAAAATCAAGAGGGGTAAAAATAAGATTTGTCTATGACCAGTATTTTAACCCAGCAAAAGACTATTACAAAGACAATCAAATTATTCTTAACCTTGCAGATGAGTATAAATCCGACAGGGGCGAAAAAGCAACGCCAAGTAATATGCTGATGCACAACAAATTTATCATCATTGACAACAAAACCGTTTTTACCGGTTCTATGAACCTATCACCAACCGGATTATCGGGCTATGATGTAAATAACATCGTTGTAATTCATTCAAAAGAAATTGCCGAAATATACACTAAAGAGTTTGAGCAAATGCTCAGCGGAAAATTTCACAAGCAAAAAGAAAAACTTAATCTGCCAAATAAATTCATCGTTGGGTCAACCGAAATCGAAGTTTATTTTTCACCTAAAGACAAGGCTTCTGTAAGGATTCGGGAACTGCTCCAGGGTGCAAAACACTATATCTATATTCCTGCATTTCTTATAACCCACAGTGAAATTACGAACGAATTAGTGCAAGCAAAGCAACGCGGAGTAGATATTCGGATAATAATTGATGCAAACAGTACCAACATGAGAAACTCCAAACACAGTCTGCTTCGACAAAGCGGAATACTGCTAAAAACAGAAAACTACGCCGGCAAACTTCACTCAAAATCTATGATAATTGATGATGAATACGTTATTGCAGGTTCCATGAACTTCTCAAACAGCGGAGAAAATAAAAATGATGAGAATCTGCTCGTCATAAAAAATCCAAAACTTGCCAAATTTAACAAAGAATTTTTCCTTTATTTATGGACAGTCATTCCGAACAAGTACTTAAAACGCAACGCGCGCGCAGAAAGCCGAGAATCAATAGGCGCATGTGCTGACGGAATCGACAACAATTTCAACGGCAAAATTGATATGCAAGAAGATTTATGCAAGGGTAAACAATCGCAATAAAGGGTAGGAAGTTAATAAGTTAATAAGTTAATAAGTTAATAAGTTAATAAGAAATTAAGACTTTAAGTATTTGGGGGAGATACCCAAACCTACTTAGGCT
Organism: Muribaculaceae bacterium; assembly: GCA_023665935.1. Classification (GTDB taxonomy): domain Bacteria; phylum Cyanobacteriota; class Vampirovibrionia; order Gastranaerophilales; family Gastranaerophilaceae; genus Zag111. The sequence continues at coordinate 38,744 of JAMPCZ010000004.1, forward strand.
CGTTGTCCTAAGTATCAATACAATACACTACGGCGGAGCCGTCCCCGCGGAGCGCGTTAATTGCTCATTATTCTCATTAACTGGTAGCATAATGCCCCGTCCGGCGAACCCCAATAGTGCAAATATCAACTGCACCACGGCGGAGCCGTCCCCACGGAGCGCGTTAATTGCTCATTATTCTCATTAATTGGTAGCATAATGCCCCGTCCGGCGAGGACTACATGCGTTCCGGAGCGGTTACAGCTAAAATACCTAAAGCATTAGCCAAGACAGTTTTAAACGCGTAAACAAGAGCAAGTCGGGCTTTTGTAAGCTCAACATCGTCTGTAATAACCCTTGTTGAATTATAGAACGAATGGAACTCAGCCGCAAGATCTTGAACATAGCGGCAAATCGTATAAACTTGACGAGTTCGCGCGGACATATCAATCAATGACTTAAATTCTTCAAGCTTTAAGATGAGTTTTCTTGCATCTTTTACGGTAAGAGTAATAATAGATTTGTCAAAATCTGTTACCAGTTTTGAAAACTCATCTTCGGATAAAACAGCAGGAATCGTCTTACCTGATTCAGTATCAAGTTTATCCTGAGTTGCATTTCTGATGATTGAACAAGCTCTGGCATGAGCGTATTGAACATAGAAAACAGGGTTTTCGTCTGATTTTGTTTTAGCAAGCTCAATATCAAAATCAAGAGTTGTATCAATATTTCTCATAGACATCCAAAAACGAGTTGCATCAACACCCACTTCTTCAATCAAATCTTCAAGGGTAACCATATTTTTACGTTTACCCATACGTACTTCGTTACCGTTTATTACAAGGTTCACAAGCTGGCCCAACAGGACTTCAAGCTTGTTCGGGTCATAGCCAAGAGCCTCAATTGAAGCCTTAACACGTGCAACATAACCGTGGTGATCGGCACCCCAAATATTAATCATTCTGTCAAAACCGCGCTCAAGTTTATCAACGTGGTAAGCAATATCAGCAGTCAAATACGTATTTGACCCATCAGCTTTTTTAATAACTCTATCTTGATCATCGCCGTAATCGGAAGACTTGAACCAGTCAGCACCTTCTTTTTGGTAGATTTTACCGCTATTTTTAAGTTTTTGAACACACTCCTCAACTTTTCCGCTATTATGAAGAGTTAATTCAGAGTAGAACTTATCGAATTTCACTCTAAAATTATCAAGTAAATCACGCTGCACTTTTTGTTCATAAGCTTTTGCAAAATCACAGTAGATTTGCAAATCAAGAGCATCAACATCGTTTTCGACCCTTAATTCCGGGTGGTCAGCAAGAAAAGCTTTCGCAACCGGGATTAAATAATCACCCGGATAAAAATTCTTTCTTTCGATTTCATCCTCAGGGAAATCAATATTGATTCCTAGTTCCTGTTTCACCCTTATAACAAGCGAACGACCGAGTTTTTGAATCTGTGAGCCTGCATCATTGATGTAAAATTCTTGATAAACATCATGACCATAGAATTTTAACAAATTAGCAAGTGCGCTGCCCATTGCAGCCCATCTACCATGACCGATATGAAACGGGCCTGTAGGATTTGCCGAAATATATTCTAAAATAATTTTTTCTTTCTCAATATTATCAGGTCTGCCAAAGTTTTCTTTCTTAGAGTAAATTTCACCGATTAAATCAATTAAAAGAGATTCTCCGGCTTTGAAATTAATGAATCCGCCTATTACAGAATACTCACTATCCTCTTTTTCTACAAATTCAACAATCGCATTTGCAATCATAGGAGGGGCAATTTTAGCACTACGAGCAAGTGATGAAACATTTATCGCAAAATCACCAAATTCGGGATTTTTAGGACGTTCCACAGGCAGAGCTCCCTTGACATATTCGCTCATTTGACCTAACTTACCAGCTTCAATTGCTTTAATAATAGCGTTTTCAATTTTATCTAAAAAATAATTCTTTAACATAACTACCTCTTATTATCTCAGTAAAATTATTATATTATAAACAGGATATAAGGTAAAGTTACCAAGGATAAGATTTGTCAATCTGCCAACCCGCACGGCGTATTTTTTCGCTGCAGAAATCACCCGTAGCGGATTTTGAACAGTTTGAATCAATTTCATCATTAGTTAAATTGTAACCGTACGGAACAATTGCACCACCTTTTGAATCATCTATAGTTCGTACCAAAAAGAAAACGTCTTTCCCATATATATTTGGACCCTTTCCACCGTTAATATCTACAAGAATTCTAGGCTCAGTACTGATTGCAGTGGTATTTCCGCCTGTTAAAAGTAAAATTATGTACATAAATCCATCAGAGGTATAAAAACAGACCCTGACCTGACTTTTTACAAGAATAGTATTTGAGGAAATATTATCCATAGAAGTAAACGGACGATCCTTTTTGTATCCGCAGTCAACATAAGTTTTACAAATATGAGCAGTTTTAAGATACGGAGCCCAATATTGACTAAAATAAGGCTCAGGACCAAGAGCTAATGCTTCATCAGGAGAAACCTCTCCGACATCATCATATGCAAGTCGATATGCCTGATTTAAAACGGATATAGCTTTTTGCAGTTTAGTTACCGTGACTTTTTTCTGATGTGCAGCGATAAGATTCGGAATGGTCATCGCCGCAACAATGCCGATTATGCCAAGGGTGATTAAAGTTTCCGCCAATGTAAATGCAGCTTTAGCGAAAATCGGTGGCTTATTTACGTGCGTAGCACCTTCTG
>JAMPCZ010000050.1:0-6809 GCA_023665935.1 Muribaculaceae bacterium
TAAGCAATAATTTTGTCTACAACACCAGCACCAACTGTTCTACCACCTTCACGGATAGCGAATCTCATACCTTCTTCGATAGCTACTGGGTTGATAAGTTCAACTTCCATAACTACGTTATCACCAGGCATTACCATTTCGCCTTCGAATTTGATTGAACCAGTAACGTCAGTTGTTCTGATATAGAACTGAGGTCTGTAACCAGGGAAGAATGGAGTGTGACGTCCGCCTTCATCCTTAGTTAGAACGTAAACGTTAGCTGTGAATTTAGTGTGTGGGTGGATTGAACCTGGTTTACAAAGAACTTGACCTCTTTGAATTTCAGTTTTATCAACACCTCTTAACAAAGCACCAACGTTGTCACCTGCTTGACCTTGGTCAAGAGATTTTCTGAACATTTCAACACCGGTAACTGTAGTTTTCTTAGTTTCGCCTAAACCAACTAATTCAACTTCGTCACCAACTTTAACGATACCACGTTCTACTCTACCTGTAGCAACTGTACCACGACCTGTGATTGAGAATACGTCTTCAACAGGCATCAAGAATGGTTTGTCCAATTCTCTTTCTGGTTCTGGGAAGTATGTATCTAAAGCATCCATCAAATCCCAAATTTTAGCTGTCCATTCGTTATCTTCACGAGTAACAGTTGGGTTAGCTTGTACAGCTTCTAAAGCTTTCAAAGCTGAACCGTGGATGAATGGGATGTTGTCACCATCGAATTCGTAAGAAGAAAGAAGTTCTCTAACTTCCATTTCTACCAATTCTAACAATTCAGGGTCATCAACCATATCGCATTTGTTTAAGAATACAACAAGGTTAGGAACACCAACTTGTCTTGCAAGCAAGATGTGTTCACGAGTTTGAGGCATAGCACCGTCAGTAGCTGCAACAACGAGGATTGCGCCGTCCATTTGAGCTGCACCTGTAATCATGTTTTTAACATAGTCAGCGTGGCCTGGGCAGTCAACGTGTGCGTAGTGACGAGAATCTGTTTCGTATTCTACGTGAGCTGTAGAGATGGTAATACCTCTTGCTTTTTCTTCTGGAGCTGCGTCGATTTCATCGAATTTTTTAGCTTGTGCTTTACCAGCAGCAGCCATACAACCTGTAATAGCAGCTGTCAATGTTGTTTTACCGTGGTCAACGTGGCCAACTGTACCTACGTTAACGTGCGGTTTCGTACGTTCATACTTTTCACGTGCCATGAGATTAATCTCCTTCTTTTTTGTCTACTATATACTACTTTAAATTTAGTATTCTACGATATTCTAATTCTATCTGCTCATAAAATTTTGTCAAGAATGTATCTAAGTCCCGTATAATTTTGATGATAATATTGACATGTAAAGAAAGATTTTATAGTATTATTATAAAAAAGGAGAGAATTATGCCAAAATTCAATAATAGTGCGAAATTTCGGGGGGGGGTAACCTTTTAAGGCTTGTCTTTCCTATATTTGCGACCAGTGGACATAAGAACCCCCTACGGCACGCTGTGCCACTTCCCCCTGAAAGGGGGCAGAAAGATTCTGTCATCCTGAACTTGATTCAGGATCTAAAATTAATGCCCGCCCCTTGTGGGAGGGGAAGTAAAGGGGAGGGGGTCAAATTTGAACACCTAGAAATCCCTCAAGCTAAAGCCGCATTTACTCTCGCAGAGGTCTTAATCACCCTGGGCATAATCGGTGTTGTTGCGGCGATGACGATTCCGAACTTGATTGCTAATTATCAAGAGAAAGTTACTGTTAATAAATTACAAGCAGTTTATTCAAAACTTTTAGAGTCTTTTCGGTTAATGGTTGATGAAAATGGGACTGTAGATACGTATGGTACTACAAGTGCAGAGCGAATGGCAAAACTTGTAGAATTACTGCCTAACTATTTAAGCGGGTTGAGCAAATGTACATCTTGTATGCCATATAGTTATAATTCCAGGTTTGATTCAAACTCGAAGATACTTAGTGGCGGAACCGCTTTTAGTATGCCTAATGGAGTCGTAATATCTGTTATTAATAGTAGTGGGCAACAATGTATACAAGATATGTCGATGACGCAGAAAAGTGATACGATTTGGGCTAGTGGTACCGCAGGCGACTTAGATTGCGGACGGTTACATATTGATTTAAACGGAAAACAAGGTCCAAATATTTCTGATATAGATTATTTTTTATTCAAGATTGTTATTGACGGTATTGTTCCCGCAGGCTCCAGTAAAGAGCAATATTATGCTGAAACTTTTGAAGATCAATGTCTTGGCAACCGTGTTTATTATGATGGCGGATACTGCGCAGCTTGGGTATTAGAGAATAAAAACATGGATTATCTAAGGTGTAAAAACTTGAGTTGGAAAGGTAATAGGAAATGTATTAAATAACTCTTCCCCTATTTATATCAGTTGAAATTTCTTCAAAAAAGTGTATAATCAAACGTATGGATATCAGGTATTTGTCCGAGTATTTGGATTATTTAGAGGTTGAAAAAGGCTTGAGCCGTAATACGACAGAGGCATATAGCCGTGATTTGTCCGAATTGACAGCGTTTTGCGAAATGCGCGGGATTGCTGATATCCAATCTGTTTCAAGAAGTGATCTAAACGCTTTTGTTTTGAAGCTAAGAGAAGAAAATTATGCTCCGACAAGTGTTACCCGAAAGATAGCTTCTATTCGCGGATTTTTTAAGTGGTTTTGTGCAAATGAGTACGGTACTAAAAATCCCGCTCAAACTTTAGAACAGCCAAAACTTCCTAAAAAGTTACCGAAAGTTCTTACAATTGAGGAACTTAATTCCATATTGAATTCCAATTTGGATAAACGCCAGGCGTTGATTGTTGAGTTTCTGTATGGCTGCGGGCTGCGGGTTTCCGAGTTGGTTAATTTAAAACTTTCTAATATTGATATTAAATCCAAGTATGTTCAGTGTTATGGTAAAGGTTCTAAGGAAAGGATTGTACCCTTTGGATCTAAAGCAAAATCAGCTTTAGTCAAGTATTTGAAGTTTCGGGATTATATTCTTTTAAATAACGAGATTCAGGATAAAAAGAAGATATTGTTTTTAAGAGATAACGGCAAACCGCTCACTCGGCAAGATGTTTATAATTTTATTCATCAGCAGGGCGAGAGGATTCATAAACATATTTCGCCGCACACATTGCGGCATAGTTTTGCGACACATTTGCTGGAAAACGGTGCGGATTTGAGGGTCGTTCAGGAACTTTTGGGGCATAGTGATGTTGCAACGACCCAGCTTTACACTCATATTACAAAGAAACGTTTAAAAGAAGTTTATTTTGCAATAAATAATCACTCGTGATACTATGTTTATATGTTAAATATATTTATTTCAGGATTGGAACCGCAGACAGGTAAAACTCTTGTAGCTTCCGGGCTGGCTGCCACAATGCAGAGTCTTTCTTATTCTACAAGTGTTTATAAGCCTATTCAGATGAATGCAAAATCTTTAAACGGTTTTAAAAGTTCATCCGATTTATCTTTTGTTAAACGTATTGATTCAAACATTAATACCTTGGCTACTTATATGTTATCCGGTAATGAATCCCCATTTGTCAGTGCTTATGAGGATAAAGTGACAGTTAGTTTTGAGTCGATATTTAACGATTTCCGTACGGTGTCTAATTTGACTGAATGTAATATTGTTGAAGGGTGTAACAGTATTGCTTCACCAATTCTTGAAAAGATGACCGAAATAAATTTAATCAGGGATTTGCGCTTGCCGTTGGTGTTGGTGCTTAATCCTGCGCTAACTCCGATTGAGCGTATCCTTTTGGGCTTGAATTATATTCACGCTAATAGAATAAACTTATTAGGCGTGATTATTACTCAGTATAACGAAAGTTCTGAAAAGCTGGAACAAAGATATTTTCCGCAAATTTTAAAGGAGTATTCGGATGTGAATATTTTGGGAATTTTGCCTGAATACGATGATGTTACGAATCTGCCGCCAGAAAAATTAATTGAAGATGTTTTAAATAATATAAAATTGGAAGAAATCTTCCGTGTTAAGATTGCTAAATTGTATGGCTAATTTTTAATAATTCAAAAACTGACGTTTCGTCATTCTGAACTTGATTCAGAATCTTAAAACGTCAGTTCTATATTTATGATTTATTTTTTTAGCTTAAAGCCATCAAAGCTTTTACTGAGCGAGCGTTTTCCTTAACTTCTTCATCAAAACCTTCTGAAGAAATTGTGTTTTCTAAAACTCTCATTGCTTCTTCTTTGTTTTCCAATGAAAGTAATTCATTGATGGTACTCATCGCAACGATTGTTGACATATCATTGATACCTTTTCCTCTGTTGGCGATTACAACTTGAAGTGAATCGTGTTCATTTCTTCTTACCAATGCACGAGAAGTTAATTCTCTGACTTCATCAATAGAAGAATTTGTACCGATTTCTTCCAATACTGCAATTGAATCAGGGTTTGTATTGATTGTTAAAGATTCAATAATATCACTTACTCTATTAAAATTTTTATTATTTCTGATTGAATTAGTTTTTTCCATTATTTAATCCTCCCTTATGCAACCATTACCATATCTGCTTCTAGTGTTTTTACTGCATCTGCAAGCATTGGTTTAACTTCCATGTGAGGATTCATATTTGCCATTTTAGAAATTTCTCTTTCTCTGCGATTAACAAAGAATGATGTAATATCTCTAGTCAAGACATCTTTTGCGCCTTCATAAGATCCTTTTAATGATACTTCGGTTTTTCCGATTTCATTAATTTTATTCCAAGTTGCAATCAAACCTTCTTTCATTCTGTTTCCGAAAGCCTTAATTGATTCAATACCTTCACTTAATCTGCTTCCGAAATCGTTTATTGAACCTACAAATGTTGAGTAGATTCTTTTTGAGCTTGCAGATAAATTACCTGTAAAGCTTACTTTATTTTGTTCTTTTGATTTGCTTGATTCAAACACATCTTCTGTTAAAATATTTTTTTGAAAATTAGAAGCTGCAAACGGGTTGCTGGTTCTTGATGTGCTTTGTTCGCTTTTGCTCGTATTGAAAATACGGTGGCTTAATTGATTTACTCTTTCAATTGCTGACATGTATAAACCTCTTTCTTATCTATTCACTCATTAAGTTTAACATAGCGTTAATTTTATAAATCCACCTTTTGAATGATTTGTGTTAAAATGAAAATATGAAGTATAAAGAATTGGAAGAATTAATATCTGTAATAGTGAAATTAAGGGCACCTGACGGATGTCCGTGGGATAGGGAACAGACTCATTCGACGTTGCGCCCTAACATGATTGAGGAAGCTTACGAGGCTGTGGATGCTATCGACGATAACGATATTACGCATTTGCGCGAAGAACTCGGAGATGTTTTGCTGCAGGTTCTTTTGCATTCCCAAATAGCTTCAGAAAATGGAGATTTCACGATTGAGGATGTGGCAAGAGAATTAAAAGAAAAACTTATCCATCGTCATCCGCATGTTTTCGGTAGTGCAAAAATTAATACTGCTGATGATGTGAAAGAGGCATGGGATAAGCTGAAGGCGAAAGAAAAAACAGAGAGAAAATCCGCAATGGATGGCTTATCTCGTGCTCAAGCCGCTTTGATTTCCGCTCAAAAGATTTCAAAAAGGGCTGTAAAAACAGGGTTTGAATGGCAGAATGAAGAATCGTTATATGAGTGTATTATGTCTGAGTTTGCGGAATTTAAAGAAGCAAAAGCTGAAGGTGATAGAGCTCATATGGAGGAGGAATTCGGTGATATTCTATTTGCAACGGTAAACCTTGCAAGATGGAACAAGATAGATGCCGAGCAAGCTTTGTTAAAATCGAATAAAAAGTTCGAAAAACGATTCAGAAAGATGGAAGAACTTGCCGTTAAACCGTTGAACGAGTATTCGTTTGATGAGTTTGATGCGCTGTGGAAGGCTGCGAAGAAGGAAATTAACAAATAAATGAAAGATGTTCAAAATACACAAGATACACGCAATGTTGATATCCAAAAAGTCGGGATTAAACATATAGAACTGCCGTTAACGGTGGAACGTAAAAATAAGTCAGATAAAGTTGTTTACGCAACGGCAAGAGTTTGTGTTTCGCTCCCGAGGGCTTATAAGGGAACGCATATGAGCCGTTTTGTAGAGGTTTTAAACGAATGGCGTACAAAAAAACTTTTGGGTGTTGATATTAAAGGCTGTCTTGAAAAAATTATAAATAAACTGCATGCTCAAAGTGGAGAATTGGAGTTTAATTTTAAGTATTTTATTGATAAAAAAGCTCCTGTAACAAATCTTTCAGCGCCAATGTGTTACGATTGTTCGTTTGAGGGAAAAATGAACGATAGTGACTATAAATTTATTCTTGGGGTAAAAGTTCCGGTGACGACTCTTTGCCCGTGTTCAAAAGAGATTTCTGAGTATGGTGCACATAATCAAAGAGCTTTGATATCAGTGAAAGTTTCTTATGATGAAACAGAGCATATTTGGTTGGAGGATTTGATTGAGTTGGTTGAATCTTGTGCTTCTTGTCCGCTTCATCCGTTGTTGAAACGTCGTGATGAGAAATTTGTGACTGAGCATGCTTATGAAAACCCAAAATTTGTTGAGGATGTTTTGCGCGATACTGTTGTAAAATTGCGTAATCATCCGGCAATTACATCTTTTGAAGTTGAATGTGAAGCGTTTGAAAGTATCCATAATCATTCAGCTTGGGCATACCAAAAAGAGTCTATATAATAGGATTTAAAGGAGAGAGAAATGCTAAAATGTAACAATATCAAGAAAATCGGGGGGGGGTAACCTTTTAAGGCTTGTCTTTCCTGGG
>JAMPCZ010000050.1:6909-13899 GCA_023665935.1 Muribaculaceae bacterium
AAGCAAAAGCAGCATTCACACTTGCGGAAGTCCTAATCACCCTGGGCATAATCGGCGTGGTTGCGGCGATGACGATTCCGAATTTGATTGCGAACACTACTGCCCATAAATATAGAAATCAATTTAAGAAAACGGTTTCAACGTTATCTCAAGCGGCTCGAATGTCGCAGGCTCAATACGGGTTTGATTATGCGGGAATTACACAAACCTGTGGTTCCAATGCCGCATCTGAGCATCCCGATAGTGTAATGTCTATATGTGCGATATTTAACGGTTCTATCACCGGTGCAACTTATTATAAGACATTGACCGATATTCCCGTGAAAAAGAATAATAGTATTTCAAGTTATTCTTTTGAATCTCCTGCAATAACCTCTTCCAGTGGAACTGCCGGTAATATGCGGGCGTATATCCTATCTGACGGTACTATTGTTGCGTTTGCTTCCCAATTGGGTAGTAAGGCTCAGTGTTCGTTGCCTGTAGGTGAAGTTATGCGTGATGTATTTCAGACAGCTTCTTTTACTTTTATGGCTGATTGCTATGGCTTTATTGATGTTAACGGAGCTGCGTTACCTAATAAAGAGGTTTCGTGTTCTTCCGGGTTGAATACTTTGACTTCAAATACTTGTGTGGTAAAAAATGATGCAAAGCACATGACAGATATTTTCCCGATAAGATTCCATGATGGCGTGGTTGAGCCCTCAACTGCTGCTGCTCGTTATGTTTTGAGAACGACAAAATAATTTTTGTTCAAGTTTTAATATTTTATAATATTTTAATTGACAAAAAGTAGCTAAAAAAAACTTTTTGTTATAAAATATTGTGAAAATAAGTCCGCCTGAAACGGGCAGGCAAAAGGGATAAATATATGAAATACTCCAACTATTCAACAGTGATAATCGGCGGCGGTATAGCCGGTTTGTATGCGGCGTTAAAGATAGAACAAAACGGCGGAAATGTTTTGCTTATTACCAAGTCGGAATTTGGAGAAAGCAATTCACGTTATGCTCAAGGCGGCATGGTTGCCGTATTGGAGTCGAATAAGTCGGACTCTGTTGAATCTCATATCAGTGACACGATAAAAGCAGGTGCAGGGTTAAGTGAATTAAATGCGGTGAAATTTATCAGTGAAAATTCAGACAAGGTTGTAAAAGATTTACTAAAATTCGGAGTGGAGTTTGACCGTGATGAAGAAGGTAATTTCACATTAACGAAAGAAGCGGCACACAGCGTTCGCAGAATTCTTCATGCCGGCGGTGATGCGACCGGCAGAGAAATGGAGCTTGCGCTTTGTAATGCAGTTAAGAACGCTCAAAATATTACTGTTTTAGAAAACACTGTTGCCGTTGATTTGCTTGTTGAAAACAATATTTGCGGCGGTGTGATTATTCTTAAGGACGGATGTTATCATACGGTTTATTCAGATACAACTATTGTTGCTTCCGGTGGAATCGGACAAGTTTACAAATACACTACAAACCCGTCAGGTGCAACAGGTGACGGGGTCGCGTTATGTTACAGAGCGGGTGCGGTTTTACAGGATATGGAATTTGTACAGTTTCATCCGACGGCTCTTGCTTTTGATGATGAAGAAAACCGATTCCTTATAAGTGAAGCTGTCAGGGGCGAAGGAGCTAAGCTCTGTGACAAATCGGGATATGAATTTATGGCTGAATATCACGAAAAACGTGAACTTGCACCTCGTGATATTGTTGCACGTGCAAATTTTTCACAGATGCGCAAAAATGATGTTCAAAATGTGTATCTGAATGCTACAGGATTGGGGCGTGACAAGTTATTAAGACGTTTCCCTAATATTGCAAGAAAATGCGCGGAGCACGGTATAGATATCACGAGGGATTATATACCTGTTGCACCTGCTGCGCATTATTTTATGGGCGGTGTAAAAACCAATCTCAAAGGTGAAACTTCAATAAAGAACCTTTATGCAGTTGGCGAGGTTTCTTCAACCGGGCTGCATGGTGCAAACAGGCTTGCCAGCAATTCTCTGCTAGAATGCGTTGTTTGTGCTTATTCTGTCAGTGAAAATATTAAAAATATTGAAAAGAAAAATTCGGACAATCCGTACGCTATTGAACAAGTGTATGAGGGTGTACATTATTTACCTCCGGTGGATGCCAAATCAATGAAATCTGATTTGAAAGATTTTATGTGGACAGGTGCCGGAATTTACAGAACCGAGCAATCGCTTGAAATGGCAAAAAAAGGTATTCTCAAACTTGAAGAAAAATTTAACCGTAAAGATTTGTGTGGAAGTGTAGATGAATATGAATTGCGAAATATGATTATTGTTTCAAAATTAATAATAGAATCAGCATTGAATCGTAAGGAATCACGCGGTGCGCATTATCGTTTAGACTATTTAAATACAAATGATAATGGTGAACATAGTTTAATAACAAAAAGTGAAGGAGAATTGAGTTTTGTTAAGTAGTTTTTACGTAGAAGATCATGTGAAATCAGCATTGATGGAAGATATCGGATTTGGGGATGTAACAACCGAAAGTATTTTAGGTGAAACTGAAATCTTTGAGGCAAAATTGGTTTCCCGCAGTGAAGGTATTATCTGCGGTTTGGAGGTCTTCAAAACTGTTTTTAAAATTTTATCTGATAAGGTTCAGGTTGAACTGATGTTCAAAGATGGTGATGAAATAAAGAAAGGTTATGTTCTTGCTCAAATCAAAGGTCCGGGTAAGTACCTGCTTTTGGGTGAAAGAGTTGCATTGAATTATGTTCAGAGAATGAGCGGAATTGCGACCGAAACAAATAAATACCAAAAAGCAATTGGTGATTTGAAAGCCAAAATTGTTGATACGCGAAAAACTACTCCAAATTTTAGAGCGTTTGAAAAATATTCGGTAAAAGTTGGCGGCGGAGCTTTGCATAGATTCAATCTTTCTGATTGTGCAATGATTAAAGATAATCATATTCGTGTTGCTGGTTCTGTTACTAATGCCGTAAAACTTGTGAAAGAAAATCTTTCGCACGCCCATAAAATTGAGTTGGAATGTGATACTATTGACCAAATTAGAGAAGCTTTACCGCTCGGAGTGGATATTATTATGCTTGATAATATGACTCTGGAACAGATGAAAGAAGCGGTTGACTTGATTGCGGGCAGGGCAATAGTTGAAGCAAGCGGAAATGTTCACCTGGATACAGTTCGCAAGATTGCCGAGTGCGGAGTTGATATAATTTCATCAAGCGCGATTGTTGCAAAAGCTCCAACATTGGATGTCGGATTGGATATGTAGGGTTTTGTAATTGTAAAAGAATTTAGATGGGCGGAGCCGTGAAACGGCTCCGCCCATCTGATTAAGCATAAATCGGAATTTTAAGATTCTGAATCAAGTTCAGAATGACAAAATTCCGATTTGCGTTTATTATTTATTGTCTATTGAAGAAATAATTATTCTTCGATTTCTTCTGAAACTTCTTCGGCTTCTGCAGAATCTTCAATATCACTTTCATCAAGTGCTTGTTGATTCATTTCTTCTTCAATTTCAGCTTGAAGTTCGTCTTCATCAACAACATCTTCTACAGAAGATTCAACTTCTTCTTCGTATTCGTAGTTGTGAACATTTTGTGCTTCTGCTTGTTCCATTTGAGAAACTGATTTGATATCAATTTTCCAACCTGTCAATTTGTGGGCAAGTCTTACGTTTTGACCTTCGCGGCCGATAGCAAGACTTAGTTGATCGTCAGGAACAACAACCATTGCTTCGTGAGCAAATTCGTCATCTGCCATAATATCAACAGATACAACTCTTGCAGGTGATAGTGCGTTAACGATGTACTCAACCGGATCTTCTGAGTATCTTACGATATCAATTTTTTCGTTTTTAAGTTCAGATACGATTGTTTGGATTCTGCTTCCGCGAGGTCCGATACAAGCTCCGACTGAATCTACTTCAGGGTCGTTTGACCATACTGAAATTTTTGTTCTGTAGCCTGCTTCACGAGAAATTGATTTAATTTCAACGATATTATCTTCGATTTCAGGAACTTCAAGTTCAAATAATTCTCTAACGATTTCGGCATGTCCGTGAGAAACGATTACTTGAGGAAGTCTTGTTGTTTCTTTTACGTTAAGAACAAATACTCTGATTCTGTTACCAGGTTTGTAATATTCACCCGGGATTTGTTCTTTTCTTGGCATAATAGCATCTGTTTTACCGATGTTAACGATAACGTTTCTTCTGTCGTCAACTTTTTGAATAATACCGGTGATAAGTGTACCTTTTTTGTCAAGGAATTCGTTTAGAACAAGATTTCTTTCTGCTTCACGGATTCTTTGTGTAAGAACTTGGTTAGCGGCTTGCGCAGCAATACGTCCGAATTGTTCAGGAGTCACTTCCAGCTTAACTTCGTCGCCCAATTCAACATCTTCGTCAATTTCTTTTGCTTCTGCTAAAGAGATTTCATTATCTTCATCTTCAACAGACTCAACAACGGTTTTACCTTTGAAGATACCGATTTCGCCTGATTGTTCATCCAAAAATGCTTCAACATTCTCGATTTCTTTTATTCTCAAGTGCTTTTTGTAAGCAGCTACCATCGCATCGCATAAAGAAGAGATAACAACTTCTTTAGAAATGCCTTTCTCTCTTTCTAATTCTTCAAAAACTTCGTTTAAGTTTCCTGCTCCGATTTTAATCATTTTATACCTTTCTGCTCCTATGAGCGATTATTATATTTATATACTTTTAGTCAATATACAATTTTGCTGATTGGATATTGGATTTTGGAATTTGGATTTCCGAACCGTCATCAAATCTAAAAAAGGTTAAGCCCTCGTTGTAATCATAATCAATGATTTCGCCTTTGAAGATTTTTTCGGTTTCGCCTAATAGCGGTTTTTTCAGCTTAATACTGATACGGCGGCCTTTGAAAATAATAAATTCTTTTTCTGATTTGAATTTACGTTCCAATCCGGGAGATGAAACTTCCAGGTAGTATTTCACCGGGATAAGCTCATCCAGGAAATCTTCCAAGCTTCTTGTTACTTTTTCGCAATCATCTAAAGTAACATTGTGCTCTTTTGAGTATAAAAAAATCCTCAAAAACCAGCGGTGATTTTCCTTAGAAAAGTCTATTTCAATTGGCACCAGGTTGAAGCGCATAGCGGTATTTTCGATAAGCGGTGTAATCGCGTTTAGTATTTCTAACCTGTTAATATCTTGTTTCATGTCTACCTACTTTTGTTTTGGTTTGTTATTTTCGGGCGGAGCCCGAAGAAGCTCCTGCAATATTGAAAAAAAGAACGGGGTAACCGTTCTTTTTTGTGTGCAATACTGCTTGCTCCTTTATTGTAATACATATTTTTTCAAATGTAAACCCTTTGTAAAGGTTTGGTTAAGACTCTGTTTCGGTTTTTGTCGCAGGTTGATATGCAAGTGCTTTGTCTAGATTACTTATTGTGTAATTTTGATTTTTGCTGTTTGCTATTGAAGTACCTTGTCCTCCGGCTGCTGATAATGAGGTTACTAAATTACCCATTGCGCTTAATAATGCTGATTTTTGAGAATTTAGCTGAGCAAGTTTTGTATTACGTTTATCATCTTTCTTGTCATATACTTTGCCGTTTTTATCTATTGATGCTTTTTGGATTTCAATCTCTAATTTCTTCAATTTTTCTAAAGTTTTTCCAAGTTCTTTATCTTGTGATTTTGCCAAGTCGTATTTTTTATCTTTAACTTTGTTTTCAAATTCTCTGATATCTTTTACGTCAGATTTTTTATCGTTTAATGAATCAATAGTATTTTGGGTTTCGGTTTTTACTTGTTCCAAAGCTTCTTTTGCAGAATTCAACTGTTGTTGTTTGGCTTCAAGTTCTTGAATTTGACGTTCTTTAGCCTGTATTTGACCTTCTAGTGCAGTTTTTGCATCTCCTGTTGCTGTTGCTAACTGTAATTTAAGTTGTCCGAGTTCATTGTTCGCAGATGTAATTTGACCGCTGACAATACCAATTTGCTCTCCGACTTTTGCAGTTGCTTGACCTAATTCTGTTGTTTGGAAATTTTGAATCTGTGTAATATCGCTATCTATAGCACTTAAGAATGTATCATAATTTTCACCATCGAAATTGGCTGTCAGCAAGCTTGATACACTTGAGCTATTTATTGTAACTCCTGCAGCTTCTAAGCCAGCTTGGACACCATTTGCGCTGAGAATATTATTCATGTTTGTTTCGGATTCTTGACCGATATCTTGTTTAGTATTATTAAGCGCACCTTTCTTTTGTGCCACTTGTGATTCCATTGCGTTAATTTGGGTGAATGAAGTTGTACCTTTAAGCTGTCCTGTAAATGTTGTTGCTGTTGCTGTTTGTGCGGCATCTGTACCAAAATTTTGATCTATTGTATTTGAAGCTGAAGCGGCTGCAGGTGCTGCAGTTTTATCTGAGCCTAAAATCTTATTGAGTGTTGCAAGTCCTTGGTTGGTAAGCTGTCCAATCATCATAGCTTTTTCAAATCCGCTCATGCCTTGTTTTGCTTGGACTGTTTGTGTTGTGCCTGCGCCATAATATCTTGAACCTATTCCGGTAGAACCGCCATAGAATTCTCTTGAATTCATGTTCTGTCTTACGTTTTGGTAATTGTGTCTGCTTTGGTTAGGCGTTACCTGTACTCCAGGCACCCAATGTGAACCGTGGTTTGCGTTAAGTTTGAATATAGAAGAGCCGTTTGTCGCACCGCTATAATTAGCCATGTTTTTGGTGGCTTGCGCGGTCACACCGGTTTTACCCGTCTTATTTGTTCCAAAAGACGTGTTCATGCCGGGTTTATTCAGTTTGTTTAAACTGATTGACATAGTTTTTGCTCTCTTTTTTGTACTCTTGAATATATAAAAACATGTCAAAGTCCGCGATTTCACATGGTTTTAGGTTTTTTACATTTGTTTACAAACATAGAAAAGGTGAAATCAAGAAGCAATCGCAACACTATATAATTGTTGGAATCTTTGATT
>JAMPCZ010000051.1 GCA_023665935.1 Muribaculaceae bacterium
GACTCCGTTGAGAAGTATATGTCATTCTGAGGGCGAAGCCCGAAAGAATCCAGCCAATAGTTTAAAAAGCTGGATTGCCACGTCGTGCTCTGCACTCCTCGCAATGACGACATTGTTGCAAGATTATTTAATCCCTCGCCCCTGGTGGGAGAGGGGTAGGGTGAGGGGGCAAAAAGCAGCATTTACACTGGCAGAGGTTCTCATCACCCTTGGCATAATCGGCATTGTGGCGGCAATGACGATTCCGAATTTATTAGCAAACTACCAAAAAAGACAAACCATAACCAAGCTTAAACAAGTTTATAGTACTCTAACACAAACAGTCAAACTTTCGGAGGCTGAAAATGGTTCACCCGAAGGCTGGAAAAATTCAGATTTAACCTCAAAACAGATTTTTGAGCAATATTTGCGTCCTTATATGAATGTTAGTGATAAAAAATATAACAATAGCTTAAAGTATAAACGTTTAAATGGTGAATATGAAACAAATTGGACTATACTCACTCATAATGCGCATATCTTAACTTTGAATAATGGAAGTTTAATGTTTTTGAACAGTGATGATTACAACACTCTTAAACATCTAACTTTAGCTGTTGATATAAACGGTTTCTCTCCGCCAAATAAAATAGGCAGAGATTTTTTTGTTTATACAATTCCTTATGAAAGAGAAAATGACAGTGTACCCAAAGTCGTACCTTATGGAGTTTATGGAACATCAGATTATCCGTTTGGAGAATAGAAACGTGAAAATATTATAAACAGTAATATTTATGATTGTAACAAAAAAACTCGCGGCATGTTTTGTCTTGCGCTCATAATGATTGATAACTGGGAAATCAGAAAAGATTATCCTTGGTAAAATTTAATAAATTTGTTTTTTAATATTATCAATGCTAAAATACACAAAGAAATGAACAAAACTTTGATAATACAAATTTCTATATTAAGCCTGATTGTCGGCGCGGGTTTGGGGTTACTCGCTCCGGTACCTTATGTTGGAGCAATAATGCTTGCAGCGGTTCTTTTTCTGGCTGCTCCGGCAGTAATGCTCTACATGATTATGGACGGGAAATTTGACCTTGGTTCAGTTACCAACAGTATTATTTTCGGAGCACTAAGCGGGTTTTGTGCAAATATTACATTCACTTCCATTTATGCCCTGATTACCTGGATTTTGGCTGTCGGATTCGGTATTAAGCCAAATATGTTCCTGTCATTTATGGTAACAAATTCAAGTGCCTGGCTTTTAATAACTTTTATTTTATTTATCGGGATTTTGTGCGCCACAACCAACGCTTTCAGTGCATTTGTGACACACTACATTATAGAATTTATCAGAGATATGTATGAGAAAAAACACCCAAAACAATAAGGAATTGAAAAATGGCTGAATTTACTTCAAAAATAAGAACGATAGAATGGATTGATACATATTCAAGAATGGTTGACCAAACAAAATTTCCTGACAACTTTGAGTATGTTGATATAAAAAACGGGCAGGACATGTTTGACGCAATTAAAACAATGATAGTCCGCGGAGCACCTGCCATCGGAATCGCCGGAGCACACGGAGTTGTTTTATATGCTCAAGAACTTGAACAACAAAACTTATCACGTGAAGACTTTGTTTCAAAACTTTTAGAAAAAGCCGAATATATGGCAAGCGCAAGACCAACAGCAGTAAATCTAATGTGGGCAGTGGAAAAACAAAAAGAAATTATTAGGAATAAATCTTTATCTGATAGCTGGAATATTTCTGATTTGATAGAAGAATTAAAAGCAAACGGCAAAAAACTGGAGCTTGAAGATATCGAAATTAACAAAAAAATCGGAGATTACGGAGCAGAAGTTGTACCCAAAGGAGCAACTATTTTGACTCACTGTAATGCAGGAGCTTTGGCAACCGTCGGATATGGCACCGCACTCGGGGTAGTTCGCTCAGCATTTGCAAACGACCCAAGCGTACAGGTTTTTGCAGATGAAACAAGACCGCGCCAGCAAGGTGCAAGAATTACAACACTTGAACTTACTATGGACGGAATCCCGGTAACCCTAATCACTGACGGTATGTGCTCATACTTTATGAAAAAGGGCATGATTGATATGGTTTGTGTAGGGGCGGACAGAATCGCCGCAAACGGTGATGCGGCAAACAAAATAGGAACTTACACCGTTGCAATTGCTGCAAAATACCACAACATACCGTTCTATGTTGCAGCACCGCTGTCAACCATTGATACAAGTATCAAATCAGGTGATGATATTGTTATTGAAGAACGTTCACATGACGAAGTTACACATATTAACGGCAAACCGATTTGCGCAAAAGGAGTAAACATCATCAATCCCGGATTTGACGTTACACCACACGAACTTATCGCAGGAATTATTACAGAAAAGGGTATTCTGCGCCCTGATTACAACAAATCAATCGCAGAAGCATTCAAAAAATAAAGGAATTAAGATGATTAAAAAATTTTTAACAGTAGTTTTAGGCTGCATACTTGCCTGCGGCTGTATAAACACGGCATTTGCAGCTGATTCTAACGCAAACGAAAACACTCAATCTACAGCGGTAAAAGACAATGTAGATTTTGGTCCGTATATGAGAGAAATGCAAAGGAGGATTAAATCAAACTGGAATCCTCCGCAGGATAAATTTTCACGAAAAGTAACCCTTTTATATGAAATAAAAAAATCAGGAGAAGTTACCAATGTTTCAATAGTTCAATCTTCAGGAAACAAAAAGATGGATAAAAGTGCTATAAAAGCACTGGAAGCAGCTTCTCCGCTCAGACCGTTACCGGCAGAATTCAAAGAAGATTCGGTCAAAGTTCAATTTACGTTTGATTATAACGTGCACTAAACTCAATAACTTCTTACTAATGCCCCCTGGTATAACAAATCGCAATTGCAATAGAATCAACAGTATCATCAAGCTTTGGCAAAGAGTCTGTACCAAGACTCAGTTTTACCATCTGTTCAACCTCTTTTTTACTCGCCCTGCCATAACCTGTCAAAATTTGTTTAACTTCCATCGGAGTATATTCAAAAATCGGAACCCCATATTTTTCAAGCACTGTCAAAATTACACCCCTGGCGTGCGCAACAGGCATTACAGTCGTTTGGTTACGAAAGAAAAATAATTTTTCTATCGCGCAAACATCAGGATTATATTTTTCAACAATAGCATTCATATCGTTAAAAATTTCCAAAAGCCTTGACGATTCTCGTGATCCCTTCTCTGTTTGAATTGAGCCCGAATTTAGCAGCACAACATTCTTGCCGTCATATTCAACGACACTATAACCAACAATAGCCATTCCCGGGTCAATTCCTAAAATTTTCATAAGAACATTCTAGCAAAAATCGCGCCGGATTACAATCCGGCGCGATTTGGTTTATTCTCAAGTCATAGGGCGCAGCCTTCGGCTGCGCCATTATTTTTTAATCTATCTAATCTTCATCTTCATTATCTGAATTTTGACCACCGATAGGAATTGTTATCACATAATATTTTCCGTTCGTTTCCTTAGTTAAATCAGATAATTTAACATTATTCCCAAACATATAATGTTGTTGAAATTCAGAAATCTGTTCATTATTTTTTGACTTTTTAATTGATTTCCCATTAATTGTTAAAATATTACCATTTGTTGATACTTGAACATTATTTTCGTTATTATCAAACGCTCTCAAGTCAATAAACACTTTGTAAAAATTTTTGTCTTGTTCAAGATGGATAACATGAGCACTCTTACGAGAGAATTCACTTGTATCCCTAAGAACCTTGTCCATTGCCTTAATATCACGGCGCATCATCCTGTCAACTCCCGGAGGATTCATAAACGGAGCGCGCATAGCTCTTTTAAAATGCCAATCCGAAACAACATAAAAAGCGCAAAAAGCTCCTAAAAAAGTTAACAATCCGCTCAATAACGCTCTCATAAACGGATGGTTCGCACACAACGGGCGGTATTCATCCCTTGTGTTCACATTTCTTTCATTGTAATTTTGATTATCTTCCATATCGGTAATCTCCTTTCGCTTAAATCTTATTTGTTTAAATCTTTTTTACAATACCTGAGTGGTTGCACATTCGGGTATAATATTTCTGATGCCGCCTGCGGATATACTTTACTTTTTGTATTAAAGTTTTATTATTAAATTATATTGGGAGAAAAAGATATGTACAATCCAAAATCACAAAAAGCAGAAGAATTTATTGACAATAACGAGGTTTTAGAAACCCTTAAATATGCGCAGGACAACAAAAATAATATAGAACTTATTGATAAAATTTTAGAAAAAGCACGCCTGGAAAAAGGGTTAACTCACCGTGAAGCCGCCGTTCTCTTGGACTGTGAAATCGAAGAAAAAAATAAAGAAATTTTTGAACTGGCAAAAAAAATCAAACAAGATTATTATGGAAACAGAATTGTTTTATTTGCGCCGCTATACCTTTCAAATTACTGTGTAAACGGATGCGTATACTGCCCGTATCATTTGAAAAACAAGCATATTCCGCGCAAAAAAATGACCCAGGATGAAATCCGCGAAGAAGTTATTGCACTTCAAGACATGGGGCACAAACGGCTTGCAATTGAAACAGGCGAAGACCCTGTGAACAACCCTATCGAATACGTATTGGAATCACTGAAAACAGTCTATTCCATTCATCATAAGAACGGTGCTATCCGCCGCGCTAACGTTAATATAGCAGCAACCACCGTCGAAAATTACAGAAAACTAAAAGAAGCTGGAATCGGAACCTATATCCTGTTCCAGGAAACCTACAACAAAGAATCATACGAAAGATTACACCCTACCGGTCCTAAACATAATTACGCTTACCACACGGAAGCAATGGACAGAGCAATGCAGGGCGGAATCGACGACGTTGGATTGGGCGTTCTGTTTGGCTTAGAACTTTATCGCTACGAATTCAGCGCACTTTTGATGCACGCAGAACACTTAGAAGCCCTTTACGGAGTAGGACCTCATACGATTTCTGTTCCGCGTATCAAAAAAGCGGATGATATCAATCCTGAGGATTTTGACAACGGAATCGACGAAGATACATTCGCAAAAATCGTTGCATGTATCAGAATTGCAGTACCTTATACAGGAATGATTATTTCAACGCGCGAATCTCAAGAATGCAGGGAAAGACTTTTAGAACTCGGGATTTCACAAGTCAGCGGCGGCTCAAAAACCAGCGTGGGCGGTTACGCACACCCTGAAGACGAAACCGAAGAAGAAACCGCTCAATTTGAAGTCACAGACAGACGAAAACTGGATGATGTAATAAAATGGCTGATGGAACGAGATTATGTTCCGAGTTTTTGTACCGCCTGCTACAGAGAAGGCAGAGTAGGCGATAGGTTCATGGCAATCTGCAAAGAGCAGCAAATCCATAACTTCTGTCATCCGAATGCTCTCATGACACTAAAAGAATACCTTGAAGATTACGCTTCCGACGAAACAAAAATTATCGGTGACAAACTTATCAGCAAAGAACTTTCAACACTTGCAGATAAAAAAATCGGTAAAATTGTAGAAGAAAATCTTGAAAAAATCACTCAAGGACAGCGGGATTTCAGATTCTAATAGTGTCATTAAGCTATGGATTGCCACGGGCTAAAGCCCACGCAATGACAGAACAAAAGCCCTCTCGAAAAACTGACCTCGCAATGACGGTTAACTTCTTATTAACCTATTAACTTATTTCTTATTATCTTTAATTAAAACTCGTCATCTTCGTCATTATCTTCGCCATAATGGCTCAATTGGTTTTGGAGTTTTTTAATCCTGAGAATTTCTTTCAAATCCTCAGTAATTTTATCCTCCTCATCCAAAACAGGTTTTCTTTTTTTAGCATTGAGAACATTCGCAACATTCATCATCGCAAGCGAATTAAGGGTTGCACGCAAAACCGCGCTTTGATCCATATACTGATTATTTTGAACAGGCAGTTCTTCCTCTTGAGCTTGTTGAGCAAAATACTCGCCGCCCTGTCCCATTTTATCATCTGTTAACTTTGCCGCTGTTCCGGACGGGTCACCACTTTTAAAATTAAAAGCTCCGCCAATACCGAAAAAGCCGGCTGACCTGTTATCGACCATATTCTTTAACCCTTTTACTTCTATTTAAGGACAACAGTCCTAAATATCCGCGTTTTCGTGTCCTACACATTATACAATTGTGTGATAAGATATTAACTCATCTGAATGTATTATTTTGCTACCGTGTTAATAAAACGTTACATTCATTTCTCTCTTACTTTCAATACCCCAGTATAGCACATTATATTGAAAAAAACAAGCCGGTGTGATATAATTAAACTATACGAATTTAGGATTTTTAAGAGATGAAAAGATTTAATAATGCATTCACACTTGCTGAAATGATGGTTGCGCTGGGAGCTGTAGCCATATTGTGTGCAATTATTCTTCCAATGATTTACAATATGATGCCAAACAAAAACGTAATTATGGCGAAAAGGTCATTTTACACAATTCAAACAATCGTTTCAGAATTGATAAACGATAGTGCCTGCTATCCAAATAAAGAATATGATGAGAATGCAGACAGACGAAGAATAGGCTTTGATGACGGATACGGATATGCAAGCTGCTCTAAATGGGGTGGAAAAGAAAATAAAGATTCTATTACAAGCGAAGATAGAATGAAAAAATTTAACACGTTATTTTTTAACAAACTGGGTATTAAACCGCCAACAACCGCTAAAGAAAAAGTTGAAACCGACGATGGAGTACAGTGGTTCTATTTAGCAACAGCAAACCTTCAGGGTGCAGGTGGGTATTACACATTGCATGTAGATGTAAACGGTGATGCTGCACCTAATTGCAGTGACAGAAGTTTTGGTGCCGTAAAAGAATGCTCGGATACATCTGTCAATTTTGACCAATATACAGTAAACATATATGTTGACGGAAGAACTGAAATAATAGGTAATTGGGCTATTGAAGCTATTGACATTACCAATGCAATTACAAGATAAAGGATAAAATATGAAAAAACTAAATAAAGCGTTTACACTTACAGAATTACTTGTTGGACTCGGTGTCATTGCAATACTTTGCGCAATATTGATACCGGTAATTGTGAATATTTTGCCGAATCAAAATGTTTTGATGGCAAAAAGAGCATACTACACCATCAAATCAGTAGTAAGCGAATTGATTAATAACGAAGCCTGCTACCCTGACAGAACTACAGCGTCAGAAGATGAAAGAGTCGGATTTGATGACGGATATGGCTATCCCGACTGCGACAAATGGGGCGGACGCAGCGAGCAGGAAACCCTTGAGAAAGAAGGCGATCGTGTCGTAAAATTCACAAGACTGTTTTTTGACCAGCTTGGAGCTAACGGGCTTTCCGGTTGTGCAAAAGCAAGCAAAAGTTCAACTGAAGGAGAAAGTGGAAGTTCAAGTGAAGGAGAAGAAAAAGAAGAACTCGCAACCACAAGTACTCCTGATGGGATAACTTGGTTCTGTTCATCAAGCGATGACTTTAAACCAAGTTCGGGTGAAGACGGATATCTGCAATTACACATAGATGTAAACGGTAATGAAGAACCTAATTGCAGCGACACAGAATTTGGTGCTGTAACAAAATGCGGTAGTGCTACCAATTATGACCAATTTTCTGTTAAAATATATTCAGACGGCAAAATTGAACTGCAGGACAAATGGGTTAAAGATGCCGTAAAAATCACAAAAGATATAACAGAATAATACAAAGCAACCGGATAATCGCGCTTGATATAATTTGAGTGAGGAAAGTCCGTGCATCCAAGAACAGGCCGCCGGAGAAACTCCGGGCGTCGTGAGGCGGCGGACAGTGCCACAGAAATGACAGACTGCCGATGGATAAATATTTATCACAGGCGATGGTGCAACGGTGAGTTAAGAGCTTCACCAGTGATATCGGAAGGTATCAGCTAGGTAAACCCCGGTCGGATGCAAGATTGAGTCGAAGGTTAAAGGTTGTTCGCCCACTTCGGAAAAAATCGCTAGAGTTTAGGAGCAATCCTATTCCCAGACAGATGATTATCTAAAACAGAACACGGCTTACGGGTTGCTTTGTTTTTTAAATGGAACCGGACGTTTTTCAAAACGCCCGGTTTTCAATACTTAATTTAGAATAATAGGGGTAATAATAAACTCCTAATAATTTAACAATCTCAAATTTTGAGCTGTTTGGAACTTGCTGATTTCTTTCAAATATTGTTCCAATGCCTTATAACCGTTGTAAATTTCATTAGAAACAGACGCATAACGGCTTGCTTCCAAGAATTTCAACTCCTTAACCCTAATCAACAGTATGTTATCAGAAACATTACGCAAATTTTCATCGTCAGATGATGACCATTTTTGCAAAAGCGTCAACTCGTCATACATCTGCTTCATTGTAGTGAATTCCAAAACATTAAAATCATATTTTTCTAACAAAGATTTTTCTACATTTGAAATTCTGCTCAAACATGCCTGAAACTTAAAGACTTTTTTAATAATAAAATAATTATCCGCGATTCTTTTATGAGAACCCGGAACATTATTTTTTGCCAAAAGAGCGGCAAATGAGCGAGAAGTAAAAGTATCATTCTCATTTGAAAATGCACTTTTTGAAGTTAAATCAAAATTGGATTTGCTATCTAACATATTATTCAACATTTCGCCTTTCGAATCTTAACAAGATAATAAAATAATCAGACTCGATTGTCATGGTATTTTGTCAATTTGTTTACATTTGTTAATCTGTTTACTTTAACGCCTCAAATTTTGCCTGCATTGTCGGATTGTTTTTTGTCAAACGCTTAATTGTCAAATCTTCGGCTTTATCATTGGCAAGTTTCAGGTTTCTGTCAGAGGACAACAAAGCCTCCTTAGTTTTTTGAAGATGGTCAATTGTTTTGTCAATTTCTTCAATCGCCTTGTGGAATTTTTCGCTGGCAAGCCTGTAATTCCGAGCAAACTTATCTTTAAAATCATTCATTTCCGCTTCAAAATTAGAAACATCTATATTTTGCGCTTTTATAAGTGACAGTTCTCGTTTATATTCCAGCGAATTCAATGCCGCATTACGTAAAAGCGTAATAATCGGGATGAAAAACTGAGGTCTGATAACGTACATTTTAGGATATTTATAAGAAACATCTACAATACCGCAGTTATATAATTCGTTCTCAGGCTCTAAAAGCGATACCAAAACAGCGTATTCACAGTTCTTTTCCCGGCGGTCCTTATCAAGCTCTTTCAGAAAATCATCGTTCTTTTTCTTGGTAGAAGTTGTATCCATTTCGTTTTTCATCTCAAACATTATTGAAATGAATTCGCCGCCTTCTGCATCGGACTCTTTAAAAATATAATCGCCTTTACTGCCGGTTTTAGCGTCATTATCTTTTTCAAAATAAGCATTTTGAAACCCTGTTGCACGCAATCTGTTAAATTCAATTTCGCAATGTTGTTCAAGACTTTCACCGACCATTTTTGTAGAAAGTTTTGATTTGAAATCCTTATAACGTTCAATTTCTTCATCTTTGAATCTCAATTGGGTTTCGTATTTGTCTTTAATTGACTGCTCGCGCAGTTGGCATTCTTTTTCAGTTAAAGCCTTATCATTTTTTAGCTGCGAAATACAACTGTCTTTTTCGGAAAGTTCACTGCTCATCTGATTTTTTAATTTAGCAATCT
Organism: Muribaculaceae bacterium; assembly: GCA_023665935.1. GTDB lineage: Bacteria > Cyanobacteriota > Vampirovibrionia > Gastranaerophilales > Gastranaerophilaceae > Zag111. The sequence goes on from JAMPCZ010000051.1 coordinate 9,723, forward strand.
CAAGTTCTTTATCTTTGTTAAAAGAAGAAACTTTGCTTTTCAACTCCGAAATTTCAGATTCTTTTTTGAGTAATTTTTCATTGAACTCTTTTTCCAGTTCAAGTTTGATAAGCTGAAGTGCATTTTCTTTTTCCTGCTCAAATTGGTTTTCCCTGGTTTCTATTTCCTTAGAAAACTCCTTATCCCTTACCTGCTTAACGATTGCAGCATAACCTGACTCATCCACTTGGAAAATTTCTCCGCATTTCGGACATTTAATCTCTTGCACTATCTTACTCCTTTTTTCTATTCTTATAACCAGTATAAAATACAATCATAGAAATCGTCAACTTATTTGATAAGTTAATAAGAAAGCGAACCGAAAATTTTAAGATTCTGAGTTGTCTTATTCCCCCATACTTGACTTACTGAAAAATAAACTTAAACAAAACATGGCATAAATCATTCAAAAGAATGAGTCGCTATCGGTGAAATTATGCTAAAAATATAATGGTAAGAAGCAGACAAGGGTGGATTAACAAAGATATGGGTCTTAGCCTGAACAATATATACCAACGTCCATTTGTAAAACAAGACGACAGACGTCTTGTCAAAAAGCGTGAAGAAGACGAAAAATCTTCTGCCGCTAATACCCAACGCCAGGAGGAATCTAACCAAAATTCTCAAAGCAAAGGACTGCAATACGTTGAACAAAAAAAACCGACTTACACTCCGGCTTACGAACAAAAGTTTTCGCTCCCTGCTCAAAATGCTTATAACAACGTTAATATTAACCCAAATCAGGCTCCTGCTCCAGCTCCGGCAAGAATAAAAGAAGGGAATACCCCCGGGTTAATTAACAACAAGATTAATATCGCGCAAATCCTGAAAGATTTTCGAAATACCGCAGCTGCAATCGGTACCCCTGAAGATTTAGGAGAAATTGTTAACAGTTACCTCGGCGCGGTAGAAAAACAAGTTAGAAAAGATGGCGCAGACCCAAAATTAGTCAAATCAACGCTAAAAGGTGCAGCATCAATTCTTGACAGACACATCTCAGAAACCCTCGGCAAGGATTCAAATGTTGTCGAAAAATGGGTTGATACACTGTTTATGCAGCAAATCAATCTTCACTATAACGAAGAAGATGTCAACGAAAGATTCTTGGTGAAATTCCCTGAAGGGTCACAAAACCAAACAAAACGCCAGGAAGAACTTGAACAAACCGCCCAACAAGCCCCGGCTCCTGTCGTTGAAGAAAATTCAAATGTTATCCCGATTGACGTTGCAGGACAAACAAAATCTACAAAAATTCCACAGGATAAACAATTAAAATCACTGTTTATCCAGGCGAAAAAATACGCTTATGCAAACAATCCCGAACAGGCAATAAAATCTTTTGAACAAGCTCTGAATCGTGCAATGGAAATTGATGATACAGAAACCTCGGGAAAAATCTACTACGAAGTGGGAAAAATCTATGATGACCACGATTACCTTGCTCAAGCGTTAAAAAGTTATAACCAGTCATTGAAACTATCCACCGATGAGAATGTAAAAACCAAAGCTCATTACTCAATGGCTCAAATATATGACGATATTAACCAAATAACCCCTGCAATGGATCATTATTTCAGCACGGTTTCTCATGCCGGAGAAGCCGAAAATCTGCCTGCTCAAAGTGCATCGCTTACCAAAATCGGCAACATTTATTCCGATATGTATGACAGAGAAGCTTTTGAATATTACGACACCGCAGCAGAACTGGCTGATGAAACAGACAACCATAACCTAAAAGGGTTTGTCGCTTCTAATTTGGGCGGAGCTTACATGAAATTTGATGAGCCTGAAAACGCTCTGAAATCTTATTCCAAAGCTGCTAAGAACTATACCACCGCAGAATCTCCGGTGAAAAGCGCGCAAACTTATCTTGCAGCAGCAGACATTATGGTTGAATTCAATAACCTGAATAAAGCGTATAATTTACTTGCTAAAGCTCAAAAATTTGCACGCCAAAGCGACAACGTTAACCTGATGAACGAAATCAATACAAAAATTCGTCAACTGGAAAAATATAGCTAAATTTACAAAAAACAAACCGCAATTATATCAATATTTGGCTTAAATCATCTTCCAGCAGGCTTTTTTGGAATTCCTCGCATTCAATTATCATCTCAAAAATTCGTGCGTATTTCTCGTTGTGAAGAACTTTTGAAATGTCGTCCACTCCGAGAAATTCTATTGTATAAAATGCCGAGTTACTTTCTATAATTCTGATAAACCCAACCTCCTCGTACAAAGCCAAAAGCATTTCAAATATCTTGACCGATTTACCTAAAAAACTTGAACAACGGACAAGTTCAACCTTTCCACCGTTGTTATGTGATGCAAATTTTAACATCCCGGTAAAAATCTTTAGAAACTCCGCTTCATCAAGAATTTTCGGTTCATAATTCATAAAATGAACACCTTTTGGCTGCGCCTTATCAAGAATTAAATCCAAAGTACTTCTATCTGCCGGATAATCAAAAAACATCACAACATCGCATTGCGGAATATCCTGCCTGGTGAAAGTTTTTGAACTGATTTCGGAAAAACTTTTCAAACTCTCTAAAACCTGCTTGCTTTCAGCAAAAACTCTTATTTTTAACTTGGAAGATTTAATATAATCATTCACATTAGGCAAAATACCTGTTTTAGTCCTGTTATCATAAATCTTGTAAGTACTTTGCGCCGCCGGTTCAATATCCGGAATGGCATCAGAATGGACATCGTCAATAATCAATTGTACCGAAGTATTCCCGTTAAATTCATTAATTTGCGGATGAAACGCTATATCAAGCTTGTCACCTGTTGATAGCGGAGAATCACCCATTTTCCACCATATCGCGGTTAATTCTTGTGCTCCGTTTGATACAACAAGGCGCAAATGCGAATTGTCAGAACCCATAGTTCGTTTTTGTGTAATTTTCAAATTGTTAATCGCAAAAACAGGACTTGGGTTAGATGCTCCAAAAGGTTCAAGCTGTGAAATTTCTTCCACCAAATCCGTTGTAATATCCTGAGCTTCAACCATCAAATCTATTTTTACAAACGGCTTCAACTCTTTTTGAGAAGTATATTCCCGCACCGCATCATTCAATGCTTTTTTAACAGTTTCAAAAGGTGTGACAGAACCGGTAAAACTCAATCCTGCCGCCAGCGTATGTCCGCCAAAACCGTCCAAAAGTTCGCTATGCGCTGAAATAACATCATACAAAGGAACCCCCTCAATACTTCTTGCCGAACAGCGGTACTGATCTTTTTCTTTGACATAGGACATTAAAAATACCGGCTTATAATACTTTTCAACAAGCTTTGAAGCTACAATCCCGATAATACCAATATGCCAAGCCTCGCTACATAAAACAATTGCAGGATTTTTATTCCCTTCTTTTTGAACCATTTTATCAGCCTGCTCAAAAATTTCTGCGCAAAGAGTCTGACGCACCTTGTTTAATTCGTTCAAAGTGGTCACTGCAACTTCAACTTCCTGAGGGTTTTCAGAAATCAAAACCTTCAATGCCGCATCAACCGTATCAAGCCTGCCCGAAGCATTAATCCTAGGTGCAATTCCAAACGCGATATTTTCAGAGGTTATACCGTTTGTAATATCATATCCCGCGCTTTCCAAAAGGCGTTTTAAACCGTGATGTCTGCCCTTTGAGATAAGCTCCAGCCCTTTTGTTACAAAATACCTGTTTTCACCTAACAACGGAACAACATCCGCAACGGTTCCGACCGCCACAAACGGTAAAATTTCATAAACAAAT
>JAMPCZ010000052.1 GCA_023665935.1 Muribaculaceae bacterium
GGTTAAAGATTTTATCAATGAATGTATAAGGGTCGTTATTTGCGTTTCTGAAAGCTTTTGGATTTAGCTCTTCAATACATTCTTTTATGAAAGCACGGGAAACGGCTTCTGTTATGATTTTGAAGTTTGAAGGCAGGTCAAAATCATCTGAATTATTCTCAATAATGTCATAGCAAAAACCGTGATAAGTGTAGATGTTTACCCCGGTATTTATCTTGTTTAAATCCTGTTCAAGTCGGGATTTCATCTCGGTTGCAGCCGCATCGGTAAATGTCAGGCATAAAATCTTTTCGGGATTGATTCCGCGTTCAATCATTGCTTTGATACGCTGGATAATCGTAAAAGTCTTACCTGTTCCGGGACCTGCCAAAACAAGGTATTTACCTTCAATACTATCTATACACTGTTGTTGTAATTCGTTTGGTTTCATACTCATTTCCCCGCTCTTCTTATAAAGATTATACATTAAAAATCTTTTTTGTTATAAATATCATTCCGCCCAATGCCGAAAATATGTCATCTTTAGGCGGTACGAGCAGAGGATGAAAGTGTAGTGTATCCGTTTAATGCGAGTCCCGTAAGCTAAAGATCTCATAATATATCCCCGCCCTCGAATTCAAAAATTTCGGTTCCCCTCAAGAGGGGGACATTAATTGTAAGTATGTCATTGCAAGCGAACGCGAAGCAATCCGTTAAAACCGTGGATTGCCGCGTCGAAACTTCGTTTCTCCTCGCAATGACGATATTAATTTCCTCGCCCCTTGTGGAACAAGAAGAACTAACGAACTTGAGAGTTGTGTGATTCTGTTTCCCGAATGGGTGAGGGGAAGTGCAGGGGAGGGGGCAGGACTGAACAATATTAATGAGATTGCTACGGGTTAAATCTCTCATGACAATAAACTTCTTATTAACTTATTCACCTATTTACTTCATCGGATTTCCTGGCGGAATATTCCACCCGTTTTGATAAATCCAAGCGGCGCAACACATTCCTGTACCTTTCGGGCTGCAATCTGTTTTTATAACAGCACCTTTATTTGCACCATAAGGTGTTACAGAATCTGCTTCTTCATTTCTTATTAAAAAGAATACGTCTTGTCCAAACTTGTTAGGTTTTTCGGAACCGTTTATGTCAATAATGATAATATTTTCATTGTCTGCCAGCGGTCTGTCAGGTGAAAATCCAAAGACGTAGATTATCCCATCCATCCCTAACATTGGCGTTCTTCCGTTTTCAAAGGGGTTATTATAAATTGATCCGTTGTTCCCGTTAAGATGACTCCATGATCTAGCTCCTTTATAACCGCAAGTGTCTTGCTTGGTACATATTTTCATTATTTTCATATAAGGGTTAAAGTATCGCTTGGTAAATTCTTCTTTAGATAATGTTTTATCCCATGTTTCAAGTTCACCGTTTTCCTGTTCAGAGAGTTTAATTGCTTGATTAAGTGTAGAAACTGCTTTTTTAAGTTTAGATGCTGTCACGTGTTTTTTATGGGTAGTTATTAGCCCTGGGATTGTGATTGCTGCAACAACACCGATAATTCCCAGTGTAATTAAAATTTCTGCTAACGTGAATCCTTTTTTCATCTGCTCTCCTATTTTTAATATTATATTTAATTATTCGTATTAATATTGAATATTTCAATAAAATAATACAAGTTATTTATTTTATTGTCAATAATATATACTTTAATGTATGGATATAACGACTTGGAATAATGATGAAATTATGCGGCTGGTGATGGCTAAAGGTCATATCACGCAAAAAGTTTTGTTGGAACGTTTAAAGAAGTCTGATGGTCAGACGATTCCTCAGAGTACTTTTTCTTGCAAAGTACGTAGAAACGCTCTGAAACTGGAGGAGTTTCAACAAATTTGTCAAATTTTGGGCTATTCTATTCGTATTGAACAGATTAAAAGTTAGTTATTTAACAGCACCCCAAGCTTTCACATCTCCGCGCTCGTAACGAATCAGGTAATACGAACCTGAAGGGATGTATTCAATGGATGCTTCCTGATAAATATCCTGTTCTTCATTAACCGGCGGTAATCCAGTTTTAGCACGTTTTCGGTTTGTTTTTTCAATCTCTTTTTCTTCTTTTTTTTGTTTTTTCAATGCTTTTTTATCACGTACCACTTCGTATTGAGACATGTCAATTTCGACCTTGAACACGGGTATTATGGCGATAGCTTTTTTAGATTGAATAAGTATCAGAAAATCCCGATCATCTGATAATGCCAATTCATAATGTCCTGCAGGAATTATTACCCCGTCTTTATCTGCAATTTCGTCAACTAAAGTAAGTGTCGGGTAGGAGGATTCTATTAGTGAATATTTGTAAAAAGACTGAGTTCCCGTGACAAGCCCTGCTGTGTATTGGGGTTCAACAGGATAAGCCCTGGTTTCGGAGTGCATCATTATGTTATCAACATAAACCCCTTCAAGCATTATTAAATCTTCTCCAGTATTTTTTTGATACTATTATTTATTTCGCTGAAATTTTTGCCCAATGCTCGTTCTGAACCAACGAACACCAATGACATATATTTTTGTGAATTACCAAGATTGTTTTCTTTAAGCAAGAGTCTGTAACTTTCTCTCATTAGTCTTTTTAGCCGATTACGTTTTACTGCGCGTTTGTGAACTTTTTTACTTACGACAAAACCGACTTTTGTCGGATGGTCTTCTTTTTTTACAATCCCTGCAAACAAAGTTACTCCACCCGAATGGGAGGAGTTCTCAACTCTGTATGTAGCTTTAAAAGCTAATCTTTTCTTTAAGCGATATTGCTTTGGAAGCATTCTTACCTGCTATTTTCTTCTAATAAAGGCTGGATTGCCACGCCTTCGGCAATGACATCACCGGTTCGCTATCTTGAAGCTACGCTCTGTTTTTAGCAGTGATAGCAACTTTATGACGACCGCGTGCTCTGCGTCTGTTGATAACTTCACGTCCGCCCGGAGTAGCCATTCTTGCTCTGAAACCGCTTACATTTTGTCTTTTTCTTTTTGTTCCTTCTAGTGTACGTCTCATTTTTTTATTTCCTTTTACTATTTATTTGTCGTATAATTCAAATGTTATAGTAAACAAATAAATTAGTCAACAAACAAGAAGGGAAATGGTTAAATATTATGAAGAAGAATATAGGTTTTATCGGTTGCGGCAAGATGGCAAGTGCGATTATAAGCGGGATAATGAAGTCTGCGGCAGGTAATGATTTTACCGTTGCCGGCTCTGAAGTCAGTGATGAATTTGCAAAAACTGCTTCTCAAAGATTAGGTATTGAGGTAATGTCTGATAATAAACAGCTTGTCAGCGGGAAAGATATTGTGTTTGTTGCGACAAAGCCTAATTCTGTAGTTGAGGTTTTAGATGAAATAAAACCTGTATTATCTGAACAAACTCTTGTTGTTTCTATTGCTGCTGGTGTTTCTACCGAAAAAATCAGCGGTATAATCCCGAATAACAGAGTTGTAAGAATAATGCCGAATACCCCGGCTTTAGTTAATTTAGGAATGTTTGGAATTTGCAAAGGGGCAAATGCAACTGATGATGATATGAAATTGGTTGAAGGTATTTTAGCAGCACTGGGTAAAACTGTTGTTGTTGAAGAATCTCAAATGGATATTGTTACTGCTATTTCAGGCTCAGGTCCTGCATTTTTCTATCAAGTTATTGAAGATATGGCGCGTGCAGGTGAAAAATTAGGGCTGGATTATGATAAATCGCTTATGCTTGCGGCTCAAACCGCATTGGGTTCGGCTCAAATGATATTCGACCGCGGTGAAACTTCCGTACAGACTCTTATTGATAACGTTGCGACAAAAGGCGGATGTACTTATGTCGGAATTTGCGAGATGAAAGACGGTCAGTCTGATAAGTTGTTTTATGATGTGATTGATAAAACAACTCAAAAAGCTCACGCGCTTGGTCAGGGGTAGAGAAAATCAGTCCGTCTCCTATTGTTGAGGAGTGGATTTTGCCGTTCATTTAAATACCCTATATTTACCCCCACCTTAAAAATGCATGTCAAAAATAGGGTTTTTGCCGTTAATTTTTTCATCTTCCATTCGCATAGCAGAACCGATTGTGAAGTTTTGGGCGACTGTCTTGTTAATTTCAAAAGCAACATCACCGTTAAACACACCCTCATTTTCTTCTAGAAACTCAAACAGTGGTGCTGTCGGAGCTTTTACAAGCCCTTCAAGAGTTTCACCTGCCTGCTGAATTGAGCGTTCAGGAACTTGTACGTTCATTCCGAACGGTTTATAAGGTCTGTTGAAGTTGAAATTGTCCGCCATGTTTAAATCCTCTTATCATTTTGGTTAATTATCTTATCGGCTTGTTTTGCGAAAAAGTTTAATTATTTAGACTAAATTATTAAATATTTGTAACAAAAATTGTGTTGAGTTAGGGTAGGGTGATTTCATATTAGTCCGCCAAAAAGTTCTAAGATTCTGAATCAAGTTCAGAATGACAGAATTTTTTTGCGGACATTTTTGGTCGCTCATTTATGGTAGTTGTGTTAATATTGGGTTATGGTTAAATGTTTAAAAGATTTTGAACAAGATTTGAATAAGTGTTCCAAATGCGGACTATGCCAGTCTGCGTGCCCTTTGTTTAAGATTAATCCTAACGAGTGTGCGGTAAGTAAAGGCAAGTTTATTATGCTGCATGGAGTGACTCTCGGGAATCTGGAATTGTCCAAAAATATAAACAAATACCTTGATATGTGTTTGAAATGCGGTAAATGTAACAAATTTTGCCCCAGCGGGATTGATGTCTGCAGGATAATTAGTGCCGCAAAATACGAATATATGCGCTCAACTTTTTGGGGTAAGTTGCTGAATTTTCTTATGAGTAAATATGTGTTTGGTGTATTTTTAGAAGTGGGTAAGCTTATTTCAAAACCGTTTAGGAAAAATATTTCAAGAAAAGGCGGATTGAAACTTTTATATTTCAAGGGTTGTATTAATAAAATTTGTCCGCGGACGGATTCTTATATTGCAAAGATTTTCAAAAATGTTCCGATAGATATTATTGAACCGAATTTTGATTGCTGCGGGCTGCCGTTATTATCCGAAGGGAACCTTGAGAGGTTTGAACAGGTGGCAAAGTCAAACCTTGAACTTGCGGATTGCGATTATGATTATTTGATAACTGATTGTGCAAGTTGTGAAAGTACGATTTTGGGGTATCCGGACTATCTTGATAATATCACCGGTATTGCACCTGAAAAGTCTATAAATTGGGGTAATCTTATTGCATTAAAGAATATCAAATTCAAGTTTAAAAAGCCCCTGACGGTGACTTTTCACAAACCCTGTCATCTTAAAAATGATGTGTTTTTAAATCGGATTTTTGAAAACTGTGAGAATGTGAATTATGTTGAGATGGATAATTACGACAGTTGCTGCGGTTTTGCGGGAAGTTTCGGGATAAAGAACAGGGAATTATCACTGGAGATTTCAAAACAAAAGGCTCATAATATAAAAGCTGTGAATGCGGACTATGTCATAACCACTTGTCCTTCGTGTGTTTTAGGGCTGAAACTGGGATTGCACTCTATCGGCTGTAAAACAAAAGTCGTTACTCTTTTGGAATTTTTGGCAATGGGTGAAGTCGTAGAGTAGCTGCTGCAGTTTGGGGTTAAATATAAATGTACTGATATGAGATTATTGCATTTTCGGCTTGCGTTGTGATGTGGTAAATCTTGAATTTTACCCCTAATGAATGATGTCAATTGAACAAATTAATAGTTTAATCGTTGTATATCTGTATGAGGATTTTAGACAACGTGAAAAACTTTAGAAAAATAATTGCGACAGTGTGTTTTGTCTTAGCTTTGACTGTTGTTCCAGCGTTCGCTATTGACGATGTTAAGGTTGAACAGGGGTCGGTTTTGTCCTTGAATGATTGTATTTCTATCGCATTAAATAATAATCCTGCTATAAAGTCTGCTCGTTATAATTGGGGAATTTCCAAAGCAAATGTAAATATTGCCCGTTCGGATTTTTTCCCGACTTTAGGTGTTGGTACGGGGTATAATTACAGCGCAATTGATACAAAGCGTACCTCAACCAATACGAATGCTTATACGGTAGAAGCTACTTTGAACCAGTTGTTGTGGAATTTTGGCAGGTCTAATGCAAGAATAAAAATGCAAAAGTTTTATTTGATTGCGGATGAATATCTTTTTGCAAATACCGTACGAGAAACAACTTTTTTAGTTAAGCAGCGTTATTATGAAGTTTTGGCTGCACGTGCCACTGTTATGATAAATAAAGCTTATGTTGATATAAATGAGCGAAATTATTTAAGAACGAAGGCTTATTTTGATGAAGGTATTAAGTCTAAAATCGATTTGGTTAATGCAGAAGTAACCTTGAGTGATTCAAAGATTCAGTTGATTCAATCTGAAAAAGCGTACAAAAATGCGTTGGTAAGCTTAAACAATTCAATGTATCTGACAAAGGCTCCGGCTTACTCTATTTCGGGAACAGAAAACTTTAATGTAGAGGATAATGTTGCGCCTGTTGATTTGGCAAAGATTACAAAACCTGCTGATGGCAGAGGCAGTGAAGTCCCGGTTAGTGTAAATGATGCGAAACTTATATCATCTGTTGAAAAATTGGAGGTTTTGACTGATTATAAATTGACAGATTTTCCGTATACTTTTGAAGAGTGTATGAATATGGCGTACAAAAATCGTGCGGATTTGAAGGCTTATAATTCAACTTTAGACGCGGTTAAGGAAAACCTTTTGTATACAAAACGAAATTATTATCCTTCCGTATCAGCCCAAGCAGGTTACGGGTTCCGTAATACAAATAATACGAATTCGTTTAATGTCGGGGTTAATCTTTCTTCTGCCGTTAATATTATGAGTCAAAAATCCCAGGTTGATGCTGCAAAATTCCAAGTAGATATCGCTGAAAATTCATTGAATCAGCTTAATCAGGATATATATTTTCAAGTCCAAAATGCTTATATTAATATGATTGAACTCGAAAAACAAATTCCGCTGCTTGCGGTTAAGGTTCGTCAAACTCTTGAAAACTATGAGCTTGCAGAAGGCAGATACTATGTAGGTTTGGGCGATTATATCCAGTTACAGGATGCGAAAGTCAACTATAACAATGCGCAGTGTTCTTATATTGAAACTATTTATAAATACAATGTGGCAAGAGCAAATTTAGAAAGTGTTATCGCATTCCCGCAAGAGGTTACGGTGACATTGGAAGGAAAATAATATGGATTTGAAAGTTATTAAAGAAAAATATGCAAAGAAACGTATAATAATTCCTCTGATAGCGGCATTAGTTCTTGGCGGAGTCTGGGCTGTGAACGCTAAGGCTCATAAAGTGAGCTATCAAACAGAGAAGCTTTCAAAATGTACAATAACTGATGTTGTTGAGGCTTCCGGTACAATTAATCCTGTAAATATCGTGAGTGTAGGTTCTACGGTTTCAGGGCTTATGAAAGAAATCTATGTGGATTTTAACTCAGAAGTTAAAAAAGGTCAGCTTTTGGCTCAGATTGACCCGGCAAACTTTCAGGCTGCAGTTGATCAGAATTTGGCTCAGATAAATAATGCTCAGGCAAATCTTGCAAAGCTTAACGCACAGCTTGTTATGGCTGAAAAAACTTATAACCGTTATAAGAATCTTTATTCAAAGAATTTTATCGCAAAAAGTGAATTAGACCAGGCTGAAAGTGATTACTTGGCTCAAAAAGCTTCAATCGGAGCGCAGCGAGCTTCTATTGCGCAAGCTCGGGCAACTTATAATACAGCAATGACAAATCTTGGCTATACAAAGATTATCGCGCCTGTAGACGGAACGATAATTTCCCGTGATATTGACGTTGGGCAGCCGGTTGCGGCAAGTTTCCAGGCGCCTGAACTTTTCAAAATTGCGCAGGATTTAACCAAGATGCAGATAGAAGTTAATGTTTCAGAAGCTGATATCGGACAGGTAAAAGAAGGTCAAGAGGTCGAATATACCCTTGACGGATATCCGGACAGTACTTTTTACGGAAAAGTCACCCAGGTAAGATTAGATTCTACTACAACCTCAAATGTTGTTACATATACGGTAATTGTCAGCGTAAGTAATGAGGATTTGAAACTTAAGCCGGGTATGACTGCAAATGTTTCCATAATAACAAAACGCAGCGAAAATGTACTTTGTGCACCGAGTATTGCGCTTAAGTACTCTCCTGAATCAACGGGTCAAAAATATAAAAATCAAGGTATTTGGGTTTTAGATAAAGGTAAACCTTCAAGAATTGATATCAAACAAGGATCAAGTGATGATTCTAATGTGGAAATAATTTCTGACAAATTGAAAGCCGGAGATGAAGTTATTGTCGGTTCAACAGGCGGTAAGAAAGGTTCGGCTGCAACTCAAGGTTCTCGCCGCGGCGGCCCTCCGGGAATGTTTAGATAAGCTGGAGGGAGTAATGCAAACTCAAAATAAAAAAGAATTTATAGATAAAATCAGCAATAAACTTGCCAAATATGAGGATGAGCGAGTCCGCAAAATTCTGCTTTTAATTTTGCAGGAAGCAATAACGATTGTTGTTATGTGTTATTCTTATAAATTTGGTACAATTGCGTATGCGCAAGATATAGGTCTTGCCGGGTTTGTGCTCTATTCAATATCTTTCTTAGGCTTTGGGTTTTTGTTCTATGCTCCGTTTGATTTTAATAAACGATTTAAAACTTTTCTGAAAAATAAATGTCGTTCAAATATCGTAAAGGCATTTGAACTTGACACTATGAAGGGTAGATTTTTTGATTTGGATGTCCTGCAAAAAAGTAACCTGTTTTCAACGTTTAATACATATGAGCGCGATGATATTATTGAGGGCTGCTATAAAAACGTAGATTTTAAAATTGCGGAAACAGAACTTATTTCAAAAGGTAATAAAGGTGCACTTTGTGTGTTTAAGGGAATAGTTATTTCTTTTGATTCCAACAAGAAAATAAAAGCTGAAACTTTGATTACAACAAAAGGCGATTATATGATAAGAAATTATCCGCCAATAAACAAACCCTTGTTATTATTTTTGTTGAGCTGTGCATGTTTACAATTTTTTGTATTTTTAGTATGTTTTAGCATAAATTCAAAAGATTCTTTGCCTCTTATTTTTGCTACTTTGCCGTGGGTAATTGTTTTAACTGCTGTAATTATACAAAGACGTAAAATGCAGGATGTGAAACTTGAAGATGTAAAATTTGATAAAAGATTCAATGTCTATACAACAAATCAGGTAGAAGCAAGATATCTTTTGACAACTTCATTTATGGATAGATTGAAATCTTTAGGAACTGCTTTTGGTACTAAAGGTATAAAATGTTCGTTTTTTAAGAATAAAATAATGATTGCAATTCCGGTAAATAAAGATTTATTTGAGCTTGGAGGATTGTATAAGTCATTAAAATCGACGAAAAATGTAGAACGATTTTATGATGAACTAAACTCAATTCATATGATGATTGAGCATTTAAAGTTAAATGAAAAAACAGGGTTATAATTATGGATTTAATAGAAGTAAAACACGCAATAAAAACTTATCAAACAGGAGAAGATTCGTTTAATGCCCTAAATGATGTTTCATTTAGTGTAAAAAAGGGTGAATTTGTTGCGATTATGGGGACTTCCGGTTCCGGTAAATCAACTTGTATGAATATGCTCGGAACTCTTGATAAACCGACTTCCGGCAGTTATTATCTTGACGGTATCGATATGCTTAATCTTGATAATGAAGAATTAGCTAAAGTTCGGTGTGAAAAAATCGGGTTTATTTTTCAAGGATTTAATCTTATTTCCAGGACTTCCGCGCTTGATAATGTGTGTCTTCCGATGATTTATAAGGGAATCCCGGAAGAAGAAAGAATTGTGCGTGCAAAATGGGCACTTGATATTGTCGGGTTAAAAAATCGTGAAGAGCATATGCCAAACCAAATGTCAGGCGGTCAGCAGCAGCGTGTTGCAATTGCCCGTGCAATAGTTAACGATGCGCCGCTAATTTTAGCCGATGAGCCGACAGGAAACCTTGACACAAAAACAAGTATTGAAGTTATGGAATTTTTTGTGCGGCTTAATGAAGAGATGGGTAAGACGATTGTCTTGGTTACTCACGAGCCTGATATCGCTGAATACACAAAACGTGTCATAAAATTTAAAGACGGTAACATTGTTTTGGATGAGCCAAAAGAGAAATGGCTCGCCCATAGAACACGAGAAACTTAGAACTTTTCAATCTAGGACTTTTTGTTTCCCTCTCCTGGGGAGAGGGTTAGGGTGAGGGTTTAATTAATGATAAATAAAATTCAGAGGTAAAATATGCTTGACTTTAAATCAATATTAAAAATGGCGACAATATCGCTCAAAATAAACAAAATGCGTTCGGTTCTTACCAGTTTGGGTATAATTATCGGGGTAAGCGCGGTGATTATTATGCTTGCTGTGGGTTCGGGCGCGAGTAAAAAGATTGCACAAGATATGGAGTCAATGGGAAGTAATCTTTTAATGGTTCGTTCTGCCTCTGCAAAATCCGGCGGAGTACGTATGGGTTCAGGTACACGTCCGACGCTTACGATGAAGGACGCGCTTGCAATTGAATCTAAATGCCGCGGCATACTTGCTGTTGCCCCTTATTCTTCCGAAGGTAAACAATTGACTTACGGTAACCAAAACTGGTCAACAACGGTTGGCGGTACGACGATGCCGTATTTTATGATAAGGAATTATGAGATAGAATCTGGCAGAGGTTTTTTACCAGAAGACAATAAAAACAGCACAAAGGTTGCGATAATTGGGCAAACCGTGTCTACCGAACTGTTTGGAGATGTTGACCCGATTGGAAAAACCATACGTATCGGAAATATCCCATTCAAAGTTGTCGGACTGTTGAAAACAAAAGGTTCAAGCGGAATGGGGCAGGATCAGGATGATATGGTATTTATTCCGATAACAACCGCTCAGCGAAAAGTTTTTGGAACGGATTTTCCCGGGACTGTCAGTATGATTGCCGTTAAGGCTCAGAATGATGAGGTTATAAATTTAACGCAGGAAGATATAACAGAACTTTTGAAACAACGTCATAATATCGGTAAAACTCAGGATAACGATTTTGAAATCCGTAATCTTGCCGAGATGCAGGAAACAATTAAATCAACAACAAAAACCATGTCGCTGCTTTTGGGTGCAATTGCCGGTGTGTCTTTGATTGTCGGAGGTATCGGTATTATGAATATAATGCTTGTTTCTGTAACTGAACGTACAAAGGAAATCGGTATCAGGATGGCAATAGGTGCTAAAGCTTCAGATATTAGGATTCAATTTCTGATAGAGTCGTTTCTGTTGTCTATGGTCGGCGGGCTTATCGGAGTTGTAATAGGAGTCGGCGGAGCATTGCTTATGCAGAAATTTGGCGGGATGAATGTTGCAATAACGCTTTCTTCGATATTGTTGTCGTTAGGGTTTTCTGCGGCAATTGGTGTCGGGTTTGGTTATTATCCCGCATATAAAGCTTCTCTGCTTAATCCGATTGATGCTTTGAGGTATGAATAATTATAGCTTTCCTATGCTTTTCAAAAATTTATATGTCATAGCTGTAGTATCTTTGTCCGAATTTAATTTATGAATTATCGCTTCTAGGATTTTTTCATAATTATTCAAATGTGTGAATTGGAAGAGTTCTGCAACTTCTATGTCTAAAGCCTGACTTATCTTTTCTATGTTTTCAGGTTTTGGAAATGAAAGTCCGTTTTCGATTCTTGAATAATTCTCCGGCTGTATGCCGATAAACTCTGCCATTTTTTCTTGTGTTAATTCACGATTTACACGAAGTTCTCTTAATCTTTTACCAAATTGTTTCTTTATCATAATTCTTTAATTTAACCTTTATTTCTTTAATATATTAAGGTTGTAATACATTAAATATATGATGTATTGCATTAATAAACTTGATGTGGTATAGTAATTATTGATAATTTTTTTAATGTCGGAGGTTAAGTTAAGTGCGAAAAGGATTCACATTGGCGGAGATTTTAATTACTTTAGGGATTATAGGTGTTGTTTCAGCGATGGTAATTCCGACTCTTATTGAAAATGCCAGAAATCGAGATATGCAGGTTCGTCTGAAAAAAGTTTATTCTGAATGGAATCAGGTTTCAAAACGCTTTATGGATGACCATGAAGAATCTATATCAAGTTTTGCTAATACAAATAATGATATGTTAGGAATGATAAACGAATTAAATAAGTATTTTACCAGTACTTCTATGAAGCGTACAAATGTTCTTCCTTATACCAAAAAATACAGTTTGAATAATATTTTGTTAACATCTGTAACCCAACCGTGTGATGATTCATGGACTATTCAAAACTTTAATATTGGCGGTACATTTTATCAGTTTGACGGTATTTTTCCCGGTTCGGGTGCTGCTAAAAACGGACCGAGAATGTGTGTTGATTTGAACGGACCGGATAAGATGCCCAACACTTTAGGTATTGATATTTTTAGTTTTGTTTTTACAATTGATGGAGCAGTAATCCCGGAGGGGCAATATCATCCTGATAGCCGCTATGGCAGCGGGTGGTCTGTAGGCGGGACAATACGCGCCTCTGCTGATTATTGCAAGCCGGGTACTACAGCCGAGTCAACTTTGGCGTGTGCTTATTATGCCCTGAATGATATAAATCCAGCAGGTGCGGGTACATACTGGAAAGATTTTATAGGCAAAAAATTATACAAAAATACCGGCTCTAAATAGTTGTGGAATTGTGTCGTCCTTCGCGCTTGACTGAAACTTCCGGCGGATGTTAAAATTGTATTGTTACAGTAAATAAGAAAGGAGAAATCATGAGTAACACTACATTTGAAAGCGTGCTTTGCAGGGTGAATTCGCCTGAGGATGTAAAAAATTTATCAATGAATGAAATGAACAATCTTGCAGATGAAATGCGAGAAATTATTATAAAAAAAGTTAATACAACAGGCGGTCACTTTGGACCTAATTTAGGGATTATAGAGGCTACAATCGCTCTTCACTATATTTTTAATTCCCCGCAGGATAAAATAGTTTTTGATGTATCACATCAATGTTATCCGCATAAAATTTTGACAGGCAGAAAAGAAGGGTTTACAAATCCTGAAAAATATTTCACATATACGGGCTACACTGCACCTGAAGAAAGTGCGCATGATTTGTTCAAAGTCGGACACACTTCAACATCAGTTAGTTTGGCGACAGGTGTTGCAAAAGCCAGGGATTTGAAAGGTGAAAGCGGAAATGTTATCGCGCTTATCGGTGACGGTTCATTGAGCGGCGGAGAGGCTTATG
>JAMPCZ010000053.1 GCA_023665935.1 Muribaculaceae bacterium
TCAAATAAATGTTCAGAAGGTGATAGAACTGGTGCCGCACAGCATCCTGAATCAGTAATGACATTCTGTTCAATTTTGAACGGTACATTAACCGGTCAAACTTATATGGGTGCAGCTTCTAATGTTAAACGTAACAATAATGGTTCTCAAGTAGACTATTCTTGGGCTACAACAACCGGTGCTAGCGGAGCTTTGGCAAATGGTTTGACATTAGCTAATTCTTTAGTTTATACATTGGCTGACGGTTCAATCGTAGGTTTCCACAAAGATGCACAAGGTTGTGAATTGCCTATCGGTTCTCAATTGACAGGTGACGTTGTAACAACTGCAGGTAACCACCCTGTATCAACAACTACAGGTACCGGAGACTCTGCTACAACAACATTGACTGGTGGTTTAGGTACTTGTGCCGGATTTATCGATGTAAACGGTGCTACATTACCTAACAGAGAAGTTTCTTGTACTGATGCTAGTGCAGATAATACAAAAGTTGAAACTCCATGTACAGTTAAAAACGATGCTAACCACATGACAGACGTGTTCCCTGTTGTATTCCACGATGCAACTGTTGAACCGGCATCTGCAGCAGCTAAATATGTATTAACAACTTCTAAATAGTCCTCGCCGGAGCGGATTTCCGTACGGACGAAGCTTTGGACACAGGTTAAAAAGGGCGGAACAAACAATGTTTGTTCCGCCCTTTTTTAATATTTTATGGATTGCCACGTCGAAACTTCGTTTCTCCTCGCAAGGACCAACTCGTCATTCTGAGGGCTTTAGCCCGAAAGAATCCAGCTGATAGGAATGGTGCAAAAGCTGGATTGCTTCAGTCGTAAACTCCTTCGCAATGACGTAAGTCTTGCAAAATTCACGTCATTGCGAGCGAAGCGTCGCAATCTCATTGATTTGCAATATTTTACAAAATCTGGCATTACCTAAATTTGTTTAATTTTAAGATTATGAGATTACTACGCTCATTCCATTCGCTCGTAATGACGAATTAATCTGCCCCTTGAAAATTTGCCCCCGTCGTGATATCCTGAGATTGCTGAATATAAATAAGAAAGAAGGATATTAATATGACAGAAGTTAGAGTCAGAATAGCTCCGTCACCAAGCGGTAATTTACACGTCGGTACAGCACGTACTGCGTTATTTAACTATTTATTTGCGAAAAAAAATAACGGTAAATTCGTTTTAAGAATCGAGGATACAGATGCTGAAAGAACAAGCCAGGAATATATTGATAATATTTTTGACAGTTTGAAGGCTTTGGGCTTGAACTGGGATGAAGGTCCCGATGTCGGCGGTCCTTACGGGCCTTATACTCAATCGGAACGTTTCGACATTTATCCGAAATACGTGCAGCAGCTTTTAGATTCAGGGTTTGCTTATGAGTGTTTCTGCACACCGGAAGAACTTGAGGCTGAAAAGGCGGAGGCTACTGCGGCAAAGAAAGCTTATGTCTACTCTAAAAAATGTGAAAATTTAACAGATGAAGAAAAAGCAAAATTAAGAGCAGAAGGCAGAAAGCCGGCAATAAGATTCAATATTGCAAAGGCTCAAAAGGCTTTCCATGATTCTTCAATTTTAGAATTTGAAGACCTTGTAAAAGGCAAGTTGCATATGGATACAGATTTGTTGGGCGATTTCGTTATCCAAAAATCAAACGGTGCGCCGACTTATAACTTTGCGGTTGTTATTGATGATGCGTTGATGAAGATTTCTCATGTAATCCGCGGCGAAGACCATATTTCAAATACTTATAAACAAATCTTAATCTTCGAAGCTTTAGGGTTGGATGTCCCAAGATTTGGGCACTTGGGTATGATTTTAGCTCCGGATAGAAGTAAATTGTCAAAACGTCACGGCGCAACTGCGGTTTCTGATTTTGTAAAACAAGGTTATTTGACTGATGCGCTAATCAACTTTGTTGCACTTTTAGGATGGGCTCCATCTGATGGTGAAGAAATTAAACCAGTAGATGAAATTGCTGCAGATTTCAGAATTGGTGAAATTTCATCTTCTAACTCAATTTTTGAATACGATAAATTGAAATGGATGAATAGTCATTACATCAAAATGTTGCCGATAGAAGAACTAAAAGAAATGTTAAAACCATATTTAACACAATATGATTTGACTGAATTAACTGACGAACAGTTTACAAAAATGGTTGAAATCACAAGAGAACCTTTAACATTGTTATCTGATATTACAGATGCTGTTCCGTACTTCTTTGGCAAAGATGTTGAGATTGACCCTGAGGTTCAAACCGGAACAATTGATACAGAAACTTCTCAGGCTGTTTTGAAAGACTTTGTCGAAAAAGCGAAAGATTGGGAATGGACAGAAGAAAATCTACACGAAAAATTAGAAGTTTTCCGTGGCGAATGGAAAGAAAAAGGTGTAAAACCGAAAGTTACGATGTGGGCAATTAGAGCTGCTGTAACAGGCAGAACCCGCGGTGCTGATATGGTTGGCATTCTTGAAATTCTCGGAAAAGATAAGACTATTTACAGAGCAAATAAAGCTATTAAATAGTTTGTTTAAATGTAAAAAGAGGCACCAGCTGTAAGCTGGTGCCTCTTTTTACATACCCTCCCTGGATGGGGTGTGTTACGAAGTTGAGCGTGTTCGCGAGCCAATCTGCAAGAACTGAGGATTGCTTCGTCCTCTCTACGTTCGTCCTCGCAATGACGATTTTTTGCAATGTGGTCGTTATTCTGGGGATGTAGGCTACCCAAACAGGATTACCACCAGCGGGATTTCTTTTGGGCTCCGCCCTCTAAATTATGATTAATAAGCCTCTTACCCCTGGGTAACCTGATTTTCGCCTAAAATAAATACTTTCCAGTTAGTAGATTCTTCCTTTATCGGTTTATAAAAATCTTTTACTAAAATTTGCTGGGTTTGTATCGGAATGAAACCTTTGGAACTCAAGTATTCACCAAATCTTTCAGCATTTTTGACGTATTTTTTTTGTTTTATAAGCGGGAAGAATGCGCGCTTTTTGCCTGCGATTTCACATAGCATAATGTTTATAATTTTGTCATAGTCAAGTTCATAGCCGCTATTAAGCGTCATATCAAGAATGTAATTAAGGTTATCATTTGTTGTTATTGAAAAATATGCAAGAAGATTCTTTTCTTCTTCGATAAGGCACCGCATCTTGTAGCCATCTGCAAATCCTTTAAACAAAGTATCCTCAAACTCGTTATGATAGCGGGTTAAGGAGGGTTTGTACATGTTTATAAGTTCAGAGTTATAAAGTTCTGCAATCTTTTTTGAATCGCTTTTTTGCGCGTAACGCCATTTGAGCTTATTTTTTTGAGGGATAGGTTTTTCTATTTTCCATAGGGTTTCTGAGGCGCATTGGCGGAATCCGCAGCCGTTTATAAAAAGGTTAAATAACTCATCGTGGCATTCGTCGATTGTAACCATAAATGATTGTGCGCCTTTTGCACCATACTTTTGAACAACAAAATCAATCAACTGTTTTCCGGCTTCGTATAGATTTTCTTTAAAAATCAATCTTGTAATATTTATTTTATAGGGATTGCCTGGGGTTGTAACTATTGTTATAAGTCCGAGAATTTCGTTTTGCTCGGTCAGGATAAATGATTCTGACTTGAATTTCATTGACAACGGAAGCATCGCATTCAAAAAGCCTGCAGGCTCTTCCATAATTGTTTTGGCAAGCTTATCATTGTCATCCGTGCATAAGTAGGATACAAGTTTTTTCAGCTTTCGATAGTCAAAATACGTTAATCTTCTTATTTGCATACTTATATTATATGCTTTTTAATTACTCTGTGCAAGTTGTTTTTCGCTGGCTTTATATCCTAAATTCCCCTTTTTCGTTTACAAATGGAAGACCTTTGTGATAAAATAAATGTACAGAAGGGAATCGAGGTTGATTATGGATAATTTGAAGATTTATCTTGATAAAGATATTAATCAAGACTTAATTAAGAGTAAAAAACTTGCAATTATTGGTTTTGGTTCGCAGGGTTACGGGCAGTCTATGAATTTGAAGGATTCAGGTTGTGACGTTGTTTTGGGTCTGCGTTTGGGTGGAAAATCAGATATTAAAGCTAAAAATTACGGTTTTAAAACGATGTCTATTGAAGATGCTGTCAAATGGGCGGATATTGTTCAGGTCTTGATTCCAGACGAGTTGCAGGCAAAGGTTTATGAAGAGCAGATTAAACCTAATATGCGCAGCGGGCAGTATTTGATGTTTTCTCACGGGTTTAATATCCATTATAAAAAAATTGTACCGCCAAGTGATATCAATGTTATTATGGTTGCCCCAAAAGGTCCAGGACATACTGTCCGCAGCCAGTACGAAGAAGGCAAGGGTGTACCTTCATTGATTGCTGTATATCAAGATTTTTCGGGTGATTCTAAAGAAATATCTTTGTCTTATGCTTCTGCAATCGGTGCGGGGCGTGCAGGTATTATAGAAACAACTTTTAAGGAGGAAACGGAAACCGATTTGTTTGGAGAGCAAGCTGTAATATGCGGCGGTGTGTCAGCTCTGATGAAAGCAGGTTTTGAGGTATTGACGGAAGCAGGATATTCTCCGCATATGGCGTATTTTGAGGTGCTGCATGAGATGAAGTTGATTATCGATTTAGTTAATCAAGGCGGGCTTGCCGATATGCGATATTCAATTTCTAATACCGCCGAATATGGTGATATGACACGCGGTCCTCGAGTTATCGGAGAGGCTTCAAAAAATGCGATGAGAGAAATTCTAGGTGAGATTCAGTTAGGCAAGTTTGCAGATGAATTTACCTCGGAAATGGCTTCAGGATGTAAGAATTTCAACCGCTTGCGTGAAGAAAATGCCTCCCACCAAATAGAAAAAACCGGTGAGGCAATCCGTTCATCATTTGTTTGGGGACAGGACAAAATTATTAACAAGGATAGAAATTAGTTTGTCATTCTGAGGCTATATGAGAAAGATTCTTCGCAAAGCTCAGAATGACAGTAATAAGCCGAAGAATCTAAATAAAAAGGACAATTATGTTTAATACAGAAGATTTATATGAAGTAGTGATATTTTCAATCGGCGACACTAAAGCCGGAACAAAAATGGGCAAATTACAGCTGAAAAACACCGCAGATGATACGGTTTTGAACTCTATTTTGTGGGAAGAAACCCTAAATCGTTTTGATAGCAAGATTTTCAGAACAGGTAATTTGGTTCGTATTGTTTCCGCAAGTTTTAATGAAAAATTTAATAACTGTTTGGTTTCGGCTTTGGAACTTGTAAAAGAGTCAAAACTTGGCTTAGAGCCTGCTGAAATTGAAAAGTATTGGAACAGGCTGCAAGGTTATATTGCAAAAATTCAGGATGAGAAACTTCGTAACTTTGTGGCGAGCAAATTTGAAGAATATGAGCAGGATTTCAAGATTAAACCGGCAGCAAAACTTATGCACCATAATTATATTGGCGGACTTCTTGTACATACAGTGGAATGTGCGGAATTTTTGGAACTTAATATGACTCATTTTGCGTATAAGTTAAACCAAGATGAAGTATATGCAGCTTGTCTATTGCACGATTTTGGCAAAATTTTTGAGTATTCTGTTGATTCGGAAACAGGATTGATTGATTATATTCAGGGATTTCGCGAAGAGTGGATTTCCCATTCACAGTACGGGTTTAGTGTTTGTATGACGGCAGGGTTCAAGAATGTTGCTAAAATGATTGCAGCACACCACGGAAGGGCTGAATGGGGTGCGATTATTGACCTGAATCAAAAAGAACTTGAACCTGATTTGTACGTTATCCATTTTGTAGATAATTTGTCTGCAAAATTTGGAAAAATCAATACCCGAATGCTCGAGAGTTAACAAAATAAATAAAAATTTACGTTACGAAACATTTTGAGTCATGGGGCATGGTTTATGCTAAATTAAAGTTATTAAAAGGATATATTTTAGGAATAGTTTTAAGGAGATAATGAATGTCAGAATATCTGAGCAAAGAAGAGATAAAACAATGGAGAAGTTCATTAGAAAGAATTACTTTAGAGGAATTTGCTGCCAGATTAGGGAAAAAGGTTGAAGAGAAGAAAGAAACTAACGATTTGATTGATATTGTTTTGCACGGCAAACCTGTAGTTTCTGAGGTTCCTTCATGGAATCCTAAAGTTGAAAGACTTAGTGCTATTGCTGACAGAGCTTATGAGAAGGAAAAGGAAATTTATATTTCTCCGTTCTCTGCTCAAAATCTAAAAATAGATACTCCTGAAGTAGAACCTCCGACTAAAAAAGAAGTTCAATCTATTACGAAGAAGGCTTCAGCTCCGAAGGCTGCCAAGGCTTCTAAAAAAGCAGAAAAAGCTATTAAAACTGTTAAAGAGGATGTTTTAGCCGATACAAAAACTGGTGACAGCGTTAGAGATGAGGTTCGAGTTGTATTCAAGAAAGCTCTAACAGATAGAGAACAAAAAGTTTTTGATTACTTCGCTGCTAACAAAAATAAAATTGTCTATGCGAAGGATTTGGCTAATCTTTTAGATTTACCTAGAGATTATGTTTATAAGTATATCAAAAATTTGAGAGCGAAAATTGAAGGTGAAGCACTTAAAAATGCTGATAAAGGCGGTTTTGTATTAACCGTTTAGATATAAGTTTAAAAAAAGGCGGCGGATGAGAATCATCTGCCGCCTTTTTTTTATCAACATTGGATCAAGTCCGGAGTGACAAAAAGTCGTCATTCTGAGCGTAAGCGAAGAATCTCATAAAATTAATCCCCGCCCCTGGAGGGAGGGGAAGTAAAGGGGAGGGGGGCACCCTTGCAAAATCCTGTGACAAATTGAGAGAGCGTGTAGGCGTAGCTGATTCAGGGTCTATCCAATTTGATGAAAAAGCCCTACGGGATAAACTAACATTGATAGATTCCGGGTTGGAGCCCGGAATGACAAAAAACTCACCCTAGCCCTCAGCCATTCGGCACGCAGGCTCACACGGCTCGTTCCTTCGCCGGTTCGACTAGTGTCCCAAAAGGCGAGGGATGAGAGCATGTCATCCTGAGACTTTAGCCGAAGGATTTAATAATAGAAGTAGATTCTTCGGTCGCCTTACTCTCTCAGAATGACAAGCAAAAGTTGTCGTCATTGCGAGGAGAAACGGAGTTTCGACGCGGCAATCCAGGATTTTTATGGATTATTTCGCATTTGCTCAGAATGACATAGTAAACTCATTCCCTTTTTTATTTTATTTCAACCTTTGCACCGACAAATTCCAGGGCTTGTTTTGTTAGGCTTGCTTCTTTTTCAGAGGTATCAGCCAGTATTTCAGACGGTGCAGCGTTTACGATTTGTTTTGCGGTATTGTAGTCAATGCCGGTAATTTGTCTTAATGTTGCCATAACAGTTGCTTTATTATCGCCGGCATCCAGTAAAATCAGACGTTTGGAACCTGAGGTTCTTCGGATTACGGAATCTTTGTTAACAGGTTTCAGCTTATTTTTTAAGTTAGAAATGTCTACATTATCCATATCGAAATTGTAGCGTTTTCTAAGGTATTCACGTAAAAACACGATTGCCATAATAGCAAAAGCAGCGTATAAAAAAGGCATATCCATAGTCTACTTAATACTCTCCTCTTTTTTTCAGAATATCACATCATGTGAAAAAAATCAATTATTATCTCCAAGGGTAATCTTTTGATATTTCCCAGCCATCATACATTATTAGTGCTTGACAAAAATATCCTGCTTTGCCTTTTGAGCAGCCCCTTGAATATTGTCCTTTGTTCTTTATGTAATCTCTGGAAAATTTATAGTTAGCTTCGTCGGGAACCGTACCCGGATAGCCAAAAGGTAAAATTTGACCATTCTCCAGTACTCGTAATGAAAAAGTGTCTATACCTACTCTATTTGGTTTTTCAAAATTATTTATGTCTACTGCTATTGCTAGCAGACCTGTTTCCGTTTTTTGTTTTCCGAACATAACAAGTGCGCCGTTGGGTAATATGATAAAATGGGCAGCACCGGCAGAACAATTCTTCCAACTGCACATAGTATCTGCTGCGTTTTCTGAGCTTAATTCTTTATGCAGGACTTTTGCTAATTTTTGATTAACGGTGAGTTCTTGTTGAGTTTTAATATATTTTTGAAAATATTTTTCATAGACCTGCTTTGCAGTTAAATTTGTATCTATAGCATATTCTTCGTTTTCTGCTGTATAGAGTTTGAGTGCTTGCTGTAAAATGCTATAGGTTTCTTTTAGCTTTGTTACGGTCGTTTGTTTTTTATAATGCGTTATCAATCCCGGAATTGTTATTGCTGATATAATTCCGACAATACCCAGTGTTATCAATACTTCAGCTAAAGTAAATCCTTTCATTTTAGTAAGCTCCCAATTGACTAAATCGTCATTATTATGACATATAAGTCATATTATGTCAATTCTGTTCATGGATTTAGTATGATTAGTCTGAGGATAGTTGGTATGAATGAATCAAAGAAAATAAGAGAGAGAATAAAAACTTTATTTGCGTGGCGGGGCATTACGTATGAAGAATATGCAAGACGCGTGTTTAAGAAAACCGGAAAGAAAATCTCTACAAATAGTTTGTCTCACAAATTGGCACGTGAAACCATTTCCTATAAAGAAGTTTTGGAGATTGCGTATTATCTTGGTTATGATGTAGTTTTTCAACCAAAACCTAATTGGGAATAATGTTATTGTAATAGTTTATAATATAAAAAAAGCGTCCAGGTTTCTGAACGCTTTTTTCAAAGTTTTGATATTGAAAATCAAACTATTTGATTTCGATAACAGCACCAGCTGCTTCAAGAGTTTTCTTGATTTCAGCAGCTTCGTCTTTTTTGATGCCTTCTTTAACTGCTTTAGGAGCTGCTTCAACAAGGTCTTTAGCTTCTTTCAAGCCTAAACCTGTCAAAGTTCTAACTTCTTTCAATACAGCGATTTTCTTATCAGCTGGAACAGAAGCTAAGATAACTGAAACTTCAGCGTCAGCATCTTCAGCTGGAGCTGCTGCTGCAGGAGCTGCTGCAACTGCTACTGGAGCTGCTGCAGATACGCCGAATTTTTCTTCCATAGCTTTTACTAATTCAGCTGCTTCTAATAATGTTAATTTTTCGATTGATTCTAAAATTGATTCTACACTCATTGTTTTTCTCCTTTTATAATTTGATTGAGTTTTTACTAATACTTCTTGCGGGAATCCCGCATTATTTGATTTTGGAGAGTTTGTCTAATAGACTAAGCTGCGCTCGTACCAAAATCCGCTTTCTTGAATTTTGCTGTGCTCGGTTAAGAATTAATTTCGCTTCGCTGTTATTCATTTTAACCTTCGCAGCTGACGGGTTTTACCCTAAGCAAAATTCGCTATGCAGCTTTTTGATCTCTGACTGCTGCCATAGCTCTTGTAAGTTGTGCCATAACTGCATTGATAGATCCAACGATACCTGATGCCGGTGAATTGATAGATCCAAGCATTTTTGCGAACAGTTCTTCTTTTGAAGGAAGTTCGGCCAATGCTTTTGTTTCTGCTTCTGTTAATAATTTACCATCTAATACAGCACCAACGATGGCACCTTTTTTAGATTCTTTGATAAATTTAGCAACAGCTTTTGCAGGAGTAACAGGGTCTTCAAAACCGAAAGCTAAAGCGATAGGACCGGTCATTTTTTCAGCTAAAGCTTCGTATTCAGTACCTTTTACAGCGATTTTAGCAAGGGTATTTTTTGTAACCATGTAATCGCCGCCTGATTTTTGGATTTCACGTCTAAGCTTTGTGATATCTTCAACGGTTAGTCCTGCATACTCGGTAATAACTGCAACTTGCGCCTTTTCGATTTTTGCTTTTATAGCATCTATTTTTTCTGTTTTAAATGCTTTTGTTGCCATTTTTAGCTCCTTTGATGTTACTGTGATTGCATTTGCAATCTTTTTAATGTTATCGACCTGGTTAAAAAACTAAAAAAGATTTTGCTTTTTCAGTTTTTGCCGCAAAATCTTACACAAATCAACATAAAATACTATTTATATTTTTGGTGTAACCTCGATTAGCTGATATATTAAGGATGATATACTCAAACAATCTTTTTAAATATTAAGTCCGTACTATTTGGTACGAATTCCTATCTTCTAGAGCTTCTGCCCTTTCACGTCCCAAAAGCCTTCTGACCTTCAGCTTCAAAAGCCTTCCGATTTTTTGTTCCTGGAGCTTAGCCCCCTTGTTTTGTATCCACCCGCTAATTGTCTACGGCTGTAAGTTTAATATAACTGAAACTTTGGGAAAAATCAAGTAAAATTTTTACAAAAATATACATAGGGTGGCAATTTTTATTAAAATCGGGTTTTAATTAATATATGGCAGTAGAAGGTTCTAAGAATTTACCGAATCAAAATATGCACTATGGCGTAAAAAACGTTGTAGGTATAATTGATGATGTCCCGAATAAGATAAATAAGCGTTCTTTTTATTCAAAAGAAGAGTCCATAAAGCTGGCGGAGAAGTCTCAACATGATGCATATGTAAAGCGAGCGGATACTTTTAACGTTGAGAAAGGCGAATTCCCTCTTGTGTTGAAAATACTGGGCGGAGTAATCGGTGCTGCATCGCTTGTATTTTGGCATAAAAGCATTTGGAAAGGGCTTGTTAATTTTGTTAAAAATCTTCCAAAATAGATTTATTCTTTCACTTCAAACTCTCTGAGCCTTGTGTAAATTATTGGAGAAAACTCTTTTGTTGTTACGATATCTATGATTTTGTACGAGTTTGGCATACTAAGTAATGCAGGGCTTGAAATATGGTAGACTCCGTCTTTCATGTTTTCTGAGTTTACGTGAAAATGTCCTGAAATTACAGCTAGAACATTGTGATGCTTGGATAGAATCTCCTGGTAGTTTTCAACTTTGTAGGTCTTGTGTGTTTTTAGAGATGATTCTACGCCTTCCGGGTATTCGACCGGAAAATGTTGAAAGATTACCACATCCTTATTTTTATTTCGTTCAAGTTCTTTTTCCAGCCATTCCAAAGTGTCTTCTCTGTAATAGCCGACAGAGCCCGGTATTATTTCTTTTGCACCGTCTACGATGAGGAATACGAATCCTTTTTTGGTAAATTTGTAATTGGGTTTATTTTGCAGATAAAAAGGATTTTCTTGGCGCAGAATTTCATAGTATTTTACCTTTGATAACCCGCCTGATTTATATACATCGTGGTTTCCTACCGCAACGTAGTATGGTGTTTTCAGCTTCTTCACGGTTTTGGCAAAAATCTTAAGGTTTTCTTCTTTCGGGTTGCTGATATTATCGCCGGTAAATATAACAAATGAGATGTCCGGCTGAGAGTTGATGTCTTTGATTGCACTTTTTAAGGTGTTAACGGAAAATTCTGATGCTGCTGACAAGTGAACATCTGTTATTTGCGCAAATTTAATATTTTCTGCCATAGCAGTTGTGCTTGAAACAACTATACCGATTAAAAATACTGCAATCGTTAAAATCAATTTTTTCATAAAATCCCACATCTCCCTGTCTGAATTATAACATAAAATTAAAATATATGGTAAAATGTTATTGTTATGAGATTAGATAAGTTTTTAAAAGTTTCCAGGCTGATAAAGAGGCGCACTGTAGCCAACGAGGTTTCAGATATGGGCAGAGTCCTTATCAACGGAAATCCTGCAAAACCGGCAAAGACAGTCAAGGAAAATGATGTTATTACAATTGAATACGCAAATCGTACGGTTAAAGCTAAGATATTAAAGGTTCCGACCGGCAATGTTTCGATACAAGAATCTTCAACCTTGTATGAATTGGTGAGCGAATAGTTTATTTGCTGCAAGAATGCTTCCCGTCATAACTCAAATCTGAACAGTATTGATAATCCAGGTTCTTTTGTTCTAAAACCCAGCCTGTGCATGCCCCGTATGAGCCTTTTTCCTGCAGGCACGCAGAGCTAAAGGTATGGTAATAAGAAGCTTGATTATCGTCCCTGTTGCCCATGGGGGTAATTCCGTCTTGGTATATTTTAAACCCGAATAAATCTTTGTTATTGGTATTAGGTTTGCTATTCCCTGTAATATCCACATTTAATACTCCGCATAAGTCATAAAACCTACCCGGACCGGTTTTGTCTTTAGTTGCTTTACACCAGTTGTTGTTGATGCGATCAGCGGCATTTATGTCAAATATTAAAATTGTACCGTTTTTTAAGATAAATATTGTGTTACGAAAACTTACTCCGTTAATGTTGAAGGTTTCTGATTTTGTTCGGCTTTTGTAGTTTAAAACTTTACGATATGGAGTCATTGAGATATAACGGGATAGTATTTCCGGGATTATTTTTTGACATGATTCTTTGTTTCCTGTGCGGAAGTCATCAGCATTACACCAGGTATCTATTGTTCCGTTATCATCAATAGCAAGTGTAAAAGCTTGTGTAAGTTCGGCGTATGTTTTTTGTAATTGAGTAACTGCTCTTTTATCATAATTTTTCTGAATGAGTGGGGGAATTGTAATTGCGGCAACTATTCCAATAATACCTAAAGTTATTAGTACCTCTGCTAAAGTAAATGCTAAAGTTTTTGTTATATTGGCTAAAACTCTCTCGTAGTAAGGGTTTCTACCCCCCCCCCATTTCTTTGGGCTAATGTGTTTTTCATCAATTCCTCCTTTTTATTCTTTGATTATACCTTATTTAATTAGTGCCGGCTTTAATATTTTAAGAATTGTAACAAGTTTACTCCTGTTTGAAATAATGCTTTTCATAAATACTTTATTAAATTATAGAGAGTAAATACGGAGAGCAAATTATGACAAGAATTGATGGTGCTAACGGAATTAATAATAACATTAAAGTTAAACAGAGTGCGGCGGCTGAGATTAAGAATGCAGCAGTAAACAGTACTTTTGGTGATGGATTTGCATCAAGAGGGACTTCGGAATTTGTTTCTGTTGATTCAAGGTTCAAAGCTTTAGCTGCAAAGTTTGATTTCGATATTCCCAAATACCCTAAAGGCGGATTTGCTCAATTTGCACCTGCTGATAAGGATTTTGAGGCTATGAGGCATTTGGATGCCGCATTGGATAAATCAGATGCAGATTTCTGCGAAGTTTAGTGTATATATTCATATATAAAAAAGAACCGACTTCTCGTCATTCTGAACTTGATTCAGAATCTTGAGAAATAGGTTCTTCTATTTTAACTATATTCTACACAGCGTAAACACTA
>JAMPCZ010000054.1 GCA_023665935.1 Muribaculaceae bacterium
GAATTTTGTAGTATTTTGCAAGTGAAACGTAGCGGTTTAGCTGATGAAAATCTACATCAGGATGTTTTAGAGCTGAAACAACAACGATTTGGTCAACATTTGCAACTGATGGACGCGGGATGTAGTTTTTCTTAGGTAAAACACTATATATCACACCGTTTTCAAATTCTACAAAATCCCCGACAACAATTTTTTCGCGCTGTTTTTTTAGAACTTCGCGAATTTTACATTCAAAAACTTTGTTTTCGTTTTGAACATAATAAAAATCCGAATGAATTTTATAGATTTGTCCTTGCATAAAAACAGTTTACTAAAAAGCTGGTACCAATGCAAACATAAACTTAGTGTCTGTAGCTATCTCTTTGGTTTCTGTTAAGTTCAATTTGTTTATTGATATATTCCAGGCATTTTGGAAAATATTTTTCAATAACGTTCTTTGATTTACACTTGCCTGTCATTAACAAGGTATAGCATTCTGCAAACATTTCTCTTTCATTTGCAGTTGCATACGCACTGGGATCCCTTTTTTCGTCTCCGTAAACAAAGCGGCGATTACCGGCTGCTACAAATTTTCTCATTTCTTCATTAAATATTCGTACAAATTTTTTGCTGGATGCAACTGAACTCTTGTTACTTTTGCCGCAATAATCAACTGCATGTCCCATTTCATGAACCAATGTATCTGTTCCGCCATATTGATCTAAATGTACGGTATCATTGCTTGAACGATAAAATCCGGCAGCACTGCATGATGCTCCGCCATCAACGTTAACAACATCTCCTGTTTTCATAGGAATAAAAGAGTCTGTTTCTATAGCGATATCCATGAGGACTTCTCCCGGCAATTGTTGGAGTTGGTTAATCATTCTTGCTCTATCTTTCGCATCCGGGTAATTTTTTAACAATACGTCTAAATCTATTTGTCTTGTTTTACCTGTTTTTTTGTTTTTAACAGTAATGATTGTTCCTTCTCTTATTACGGAATAAGGGTCACCTTTGTGATGTTTATTTGAAACTACGGAGTTTTGTTTTTTAAAAGTTTGTTTTATTCCGTATTTACCGTATTGGATTTGCGTGAAATGTTTATTGTAAGCTTTTAAAGTTTGAGGATCATTTTTGAACACGCTTTTCAAATCTGCGAATAAGTCGCGCTTTGTCAGAACTTTATATTCATAGATAACCCAGTCAACATTGCTTGAATCTATCATTGCTAATGCTCTTTTCAAATTTTGGCTTCTGTTTGGTGAAGATGATGAAGCAAAAAATAATTTTTTTAGCAATTTTGCTATTTCTTTGGGTTCTCGTTTCTTTTGAGGTATTTTAATCTTGGTAATATCTCTCAGCTTAGATATGTCAATGGGTTTTGGCGTCTGTGTTGAGTTTGTTGAATCGTTTTGTTCAACTTCCTCTTTTCTTCTGGTTTGGTTATCTGTTTCGGTTGTTGTTTTCCCATCAGGAGTGGTTGTTACTTTTTCTCCGTTTTGGCGTGTTATTACTGTTCCGTTAAATAATTTTTCAATGATTTTTGCAGGGATAACTGTTTCATCTCCATATGTGTATTCAACAGTACCCTCTTTAGATTCTCGTTTTAAAATACGGCTTAACTTATCGGCAGTAATTGTTTGTCCGTTTTGTCTAATTTGGATAAATTTTACGTCATCTCCGTCATAAGCGGTTGTTGTAGTAATCCCTTTCTTACTTGTTGTTGAGTGTTCTACCAGTGTGCCTTCACCTTTGTCAAACACCAGATATGTAGTGTTTCCGTTATTAGGTTTTAGATTGACTGCAATAGCTATTGCTCCGTTATCCAGTTTTATAAGCTTTGCATCCTGAAGATTATCAGTAGGTAGTCCCGCTTTTTTAAGCAGTTTACCCAAATCTTCCGGGTTCATTCCCTCAATGGTAACGCCTTTGCCTAATTCGAAGGTGCTGCCTTCAAATATAGCCCCCTGCTTTCCGGTAACTGCATTTGTATTACCTCCATCGAGCTGAGATGTTTGAACTATTGCTTTTAGATTTAAATTGTCTAATGAAAAATCTCTACCTGCCATTTTTTTCTCCAAATTTTGTGCTAATTTTATTTTTTACATCGGCGGGTTTTGCAAAATCTTTAATCTTTTTTACAAATATTTACATTAAATTATAACTTTGAGTTAAAATGTTGTTATGATTACGAAATTAGAACTTGATAAACTTGCGCAACAGTATGAAACAGAGATATTTATAAAAGATGATCCGATACTTTTTATCCATAGATTTAAGGATAAGAAAGATATTGAACTTGCTGGGTTTATTGCCTCTCTTGTTGCGTACGGAAGTCGTAAACAGTTTATAAAAAAGCTGGAACAGTTATTTGAAATTGCACAAAATGAACCATTGAATTTTATTCAAAATTTTGAACCCGAACTTATTGGTGATTTTAATTACAGGTTTGGAAAACCAAATGATTTTATTGCAATCTTTGAAATATTAAAAAGATTGTATAATTCTTCGGATGGATTGGAAGAACTTTTTGAACACGGGTATAATCAGGGCAAGATTTTTGAAACGGTTGTTGATTATTTTTATGCCTCCGTAGATAAGAATTTGAAGCCGGGGCAAGGGTTTTATCATATGATTCCGAATCCGCATAATGGCGGAGCAATGAAGCGTATGTGTATGTATCTTCGCTGGATGGTTCGTAAAAGTAAGGTGGATGTTGGAATTTGGGAGTTTATGAAACCGTCCGAACTTTATATTCCGCTTGATGTTCATGTTGGCAGAATTTCACGCGAAATGGGATTGTTGACGAGAAATTCCAATGATTTTAAGGCTGTTATTGAGCTGACGGAAAATCTTAAAAAGTTTTGTCCTGAAGATCCGATAAAATATGATTTTGCACTTTTTGGATACGGAGTGAATAATAATTAAAGTTACCCCTTACGTCTTGCCCGTCTAAGGTTTGCAATTTCTTCGTGTAGTTCATTTGAGCGTGTCGTTAGTCGGTTATAGACTTGAGAGTTTATTTCTCCGCCTATCAGCAGCAAAATAGATGTGTAATAGAGCCAAAACATTAATATAAAAAATGCGCCGATTGTACCGTATACAAGGTTGTAAGTACTTAAGTTGTTAACGTATATTGAGAATCCCCAGGAGCCGACAAGCCAAAATGTTGTAAAAAATATTGTTCCCGGAAGTGCGCTTTTTCTTTTGAATGTGTCATTTCCTCGTAAATCCGGCAGAATGTAGTAACTCAAAAACGCCATTACGTATAATGCCAAAAATGATACTGGCCAGCGAAGTCTTAATATTAATTTTGCAACTTCTTCCGGCATGCTGAAATGAGCTACTAAAAACATTATTATAACTTTACCGAAAATGATTACGTTGATTGTTAAAAACAGTACTAAGAAGTTAACAAAAACCATTAAAAATGAGAGGATTCTTGTATAAATGAAACTTCTTGTTTCTTCCACTTTATAAGCTCTGTTCAAGCCTTTCAAAACGACCGCAACCCCGTTGGTTGAAAGTACGATTGTCGTTACGATACCGATGATTGCGAGGAGTTTTCCGTGGTTAAATATCATTGTTTCTTCAAGCACTGATTTTAAGAGGTTCATAGCTTGAAGCGGCATAATATTAGATAAAACCCGCAATATAGAATCAAGGTAAGAACGATTGCCAAGCCAGCCAAATATTGTCATTAAAAACAACATAAAAGGAAAGATTCCGACAATGAGCATAAACCCCATTTCTGCTGCCATTCCGTAAAAATCGTTTTTAATTATGGATTTTACCAAATGAACCAAATATCTTGTACATTTATTTTTTAGTAATTTTTTTAGCATAAGCCTTTGTTCTTAATCTCGTTCAATATCATTTTAATCGTTTTATCAGGGTTTGCTTTGATTAGAGCGCCCGCGGCAAGTTTATGTCCGCCTCCGCCAAAAGCTGAACAAACCTGTGCAATATCTTTTTCTTTACTGCGCATAGAAACTTTTGATGCCCCCGCACTGACTTCTTTTACTACAAATGCGATTTCTGTGGTTCTGATTGCTCGGAGTTTTTCGGTTAATCCGTCAGTAAAATCTTCACCTTTATTGTTAAATTTTTCTAAATCTTTTTTGAAAACTGTTGTATATGCGATTTTATCATCATTGGTAAACTGTGCTTTATTTATACAATAGCTTTGGAATAAAACCATATCTTTTGATTGTGATTCGTAACATTTTTGATAAATTTCAGCAGGATTTACTCCTAATGCTAAAAGTTTTGAAGCACAAACAAGAGTGTTCGCTGTTGTGTTAGAAAATTTAAAACTTCCGGTATCCGTTAAGATTCCGACATATAAACAAATAGCGGTTTCGTTTGAAATTTTCAACCCTGTTTGAGTGAACAAATCTGTCAAAACTTCTGCTGTTGCAGAGGCTTCCGGCTTAACGAGATTTATATCTGCGTAATTCGGATTTGTTTGATGATGGTCAATATTTATTG
Organism: Muribaculaceae bacterium; assembly: GCA_023665935.1. Taxonomy (GTDB): domain Bacteria; phylum Cyanobacteriota; class Vampirovibrionia; order Gastranaerophilales; family Gastranaerophilaceae; genus Zag111. The sequence continues at coordinate 4,474 of JAMPCZ010000054.1, forward strand.
TCTGTTTAGCTTTTTCCAGTAAAATCTGCGCATCCGTACATCTGTCGGGAGCAGCTACATCAAGCGTTATAACCAAGTCATATTCTCTTGAGCGATCCATTTCAGTAATATTTTTAACTTCTGTAATATATGGTATAAAGTTGTATGTAACAGGGATTTCTGATACACACACCATATCGCATTTCTTCTTGTAATTGTCTTTAATAAATGAGTAAGTTCCGCACATAGAACCCAAAGTGTCGCCGTCAGGATTTATGTGAGAAACCAGCAATATATTTTTTGAATTCTTTATGCTACTATCAATTTGTTCAATAACCATTCCAAAATTTTAGCACAAAAACTTTTGATAAAATACTTATGAAAAAAATTTTATACACAAAATTTCAAAATATGGATGAAATAATTGCGGAAATGATGAAACACGCAGCTGTCAGGAAAGCAATTACCCGTGCAAATTTGTGTAAGTTTTGGTCAAAAGTTGCGGGAGAAAAATTTGCCCAAAATTCAAAGCCGTATTCAATGATAAAAGGCTCGGTGATGGTTATTGCGTGTAAAACTCCGATTGTGGCGCAAGAACTTATGCTTAGAAAAACTCAGCTTCTTGTGAAGTTTAAACCGTATGTGGAATCTTTGGAAATGCGGCTGACTGATTTGCGTTTTGATCCTAAAAAATGGGTTGATGAAGCAGAGGAGGGGTAAGAGTACCTGCCTCAGTCCTGTAGGTTTGGGGTTCTACCCCGACACGATTACTAACTCTTTACATTTACCCCTGTTCTTGTTATGCTCTAACTATGAAAGATATGTTAGATAAAATTTTGCAGATTGAGCAAAAATATAAAGAATTAGGCGAAACTTTGTCCGATCCCGAGGTTATACAGGATTATAACAGGTTCAGAGATTTGTCAAAGCAAAGAAAGTCAATGGAAGAAACCGTTGAATTATATTATCAATGGAAAGAAACCACGGAAGCTATTGAAGATGCAAAGCAGATGCTTTATGAAGAAAAAGACGAAGAAATGCGTGCATTTTTAAAAGCCGAAATGGAAGAAAATGAAGCAAAAATACCTGAGTTTGAAGAAAGAATGAAGGTTCTTCTTCTTCCGCGTGACCCGATGGATGACAAAGATATTATGCTTGAAATCCGCGGCGGAGCGGGTGGCGATGAAGCAAACATTTTTGCGGGTGATTTGATGCGTATGTATTTGAGATATGCCGACAAGATGGGCTGGCAGACTCAAATTCTGAGCAAGACTGATTGTGAAGCAGGCGGTGTGTCTGAAGTCATTATTTCAATGAAGGGTGACAGTATTTTCTCCCGTTTGAAATATGAATCAGGTGTGCATAGAGTTCAAAGGGTTCCTGCAACTGAATCACAAGGCAGGGTTCATACCTCAACCGCAACCGTTGCTGTTATGCCTCAGGTTGATGACGTTGAAGTTAATTTGAATATGAACGATGTTGAAATTACAACAGCTCGTTCAGGCGGTGCAGGCGGTCAAAACGTTAACAAAGTTGAAACTGCGGCTCGAGTATTCCATAAACCTACAGGAATAATGATTTTCTGTACGGAAGAACGTTCACAGCTTCAAAACAAAGAGCGTGCTTTAGAAATCCTAAAAGCTAAGCTCTATGATATGGAAGTTCAAAAACAGACCAAGGAAATTACGGATTTAAGACGTTCTCAGGTTGGTTCAGGCGACCGTTCCGAACGTATCAGAACCTATAATTTCCCTCAAGGCAGATTGACCGACCACAGGTTGAATCATAACCTGAATGTTTGGACTGTTATTGATGGTGAGATTGATGAACTTATTGAGTTGTTAATCGAATACGACCAAAAGTTGAAACTTGAAAAGTTGGCTCAGGTAGACTAAGAGGTATTTGGATGACAGACAGAAGATGCGTTGGTTGTTGGCAGGTGAAAGACAGAAGTGAACTGATAAAAATTACGGCTGATAACACCTCTTCAATGCCCGTTGTGAGTCCAAATTCCAACACATTTGGCAGATCAGCATATCTCTGCTATAATAAATCTTGTATAGAAGCAGCTTTTAAAAAAAATAAATTGGGAAAGCACCTGAAAGTGAATATCCCGAACGAATTGAAAGGACAATTATTAGATGAGTTACGAAACAGTTAGAATAAGTGAATTGGCAAAAGAACTGGGGCTTCCTAGCAAAGAAGTCGTAGAAAAGTTTGCGCAAATGGGTGTTACCGGAAAGACTCATTCAAGTACTGTTACTCAGGATCAAATAAATCGTTTAAAAGATTTCATCGCAAACGGCGGTGTAAAGAAAGCTGCTAAACCAAAAGCTTTTGTTGTTAAAAAAGCAAAGCAGGCAGAAGAGGCACCAAAAGAAGAAAAAGCTGTTGAAAAAGTTGAAAAACCTGCAAGTATTCAGCCTAAAGTTGCCATTGAACGCGTTGAAAGACCAAAAATCGAGAAAGCAAAACCTGTGAGCCGTTTGGAAATCGTTAGAAGAGCTCCAAGACCTGCAGAAGGTGAAGCTGCTCCAAAAAGAGAACGCGTTGAAAGACCGCAAAGAGGGGACAGGCCGTTTAACAAATCAGACAGACCTCAGCGTACGGACAGACCTCAAAGACCTGATCGTCCTGCTGCAAATAAAGAGGGTGGAGATAAAAGACAGCCGCTGCAGCGTCGTGTAATCCCTCAGGAAATTTACGATAACAAACCGGGTGCTCCGTCGGCTTCTAAGCGTCGTCCGGACGGTAAGAAAAAAGAAAAAGATTTTAACTCTAAGAAAGAAGAACAGGAAAGAATTTCTTTAGAAAAAGCTGCAGCTCAGCACCATAAAAAGAAAGTTCAAAAATCTGAAGAGGTTGAAGAAGTTAAACAAATAGTTGTAAATCAGGCTATGACTATTTCAGAGTTGTCAGAAAAGATTAAGAGAACTCCTGCTGAAATCGTTAAATTCCTTATGCTTAACGGAGTTATGGCTACTGTTAATCAGCTTATTGATGTGGATGTAATCAAAAAAGTTTGTGCGGAATACGATTTGGAAGTTTTGGAAGAAGACTTGGATGCTTATATTGAGCAAGAACTTGAAAAAGAGGAAAAAGCAAAAGCGTTATCCGAAGTTGATAAAAAATTATTAAAACGCCGCGCTCCTGTTATCAGTATTATGGGTCACGTTGACCACGGTAAGACAACTTTACTGGATAGTATCAGAGCTTCAAAACACAAAATTGTTGCAACCGAAGTCGGCGGTATTACGCAATCTATCGGTGCATATACTGTGTATTTAGGTGACAATAACGACAAGAAAATCGTGTTCTTGGATACTCCGGGTCACGAAGCTTTTACCGAAATGAGAGCACGTGGTGCAAAAGCTACTGATATCGCAATTTTGGTTGTTGCAGCCGATGACGGTATTATGCCTCAAACGATTGAAGCTATTAACCACGCAAAAGCGGCTGAAATCCCGATTATTGTTGCAGTAAACAAAATTGATAAACCGGGTGCAAACCCTGATAAAGTTTTACAACAGTTGACTGAACACGGACTTGTTCCTGAAGATTGGGGCGGAGATACAATCACGGTCAAGGTTTCTGCGCTTCAAGGAACCGGTATAGATGAACTGCTTGAATATATCCTGCTTGTTGCGGATGTTCAAGATTTGAAAGCCAACCCGAAAGCCGAGGCTTCAGGCGTTGTTATTGAGGCTAATCTTGATAAAGGTAAGGGGCCAGTTGCAACATTATTGGTTCAAAACGGAACATTACGAGCAGGTAACTGTATTGTTGTCGGTACTGCTTGCGGAAGAGTTCGTGCGTTGTTATCCGATAGCGGTGAAAGAATCCAAAAAGCTGAACCTTCAACACCTGTTGAGATTTTAGGTTTGTCAGAAGTTCCTCAGGCGGGTGATTACTTTGAAGTTGTTAAAAACGAAAAAGAAATGAAATCTATTATCGCTGACAGAAAAGAAAAAGAACGCGATAAGAGATTAGAGGCAATGCTTCCTGCGCATATCAGAAAAGAAGCAGTTGCTGGCGATGATGCTATTCCTCAATTGAACTTGATTATCAAAGCTAATACTCACGGTTCAGCAGAAGCTGTAGCACAAGCTATTGCAGGTGTTGAATCCAAAGAAATTACAACCAAAATTATTCACGTTGGTGTCGGTAATATTTCAGAAGCTGATGTTATGCTTGCAGCAGCATCAAATGCTTTGATTTTAGGTTTTACCGTAAAAGAAGATTCTAATGCTTTAGCATCTGCAGAAAAAGAAGGTGTTACAATCAAGAAATACGATATCATTTATCAATTGCTTGAAGATATTGAAAAAACATTATTGTCACTTCTTGAACCTGAAATTAAGGAAGTTGAACTTGGTAAAGCCGAAGTTCGTCAGGTATTTACTATCGGAAAAACTAACAAAATTGCCGGTTGTTATGTACTTGAAGGTAAGATTGTTCGTTCAAAAGATGCGGTTCTATACAGAAACGGGGAAGAAATTTTCCGTGGCGCAATTGATCAATTAAAACGTTTCAAAGATGACGTTAAGGAAGTTGCTCAAGGTTTTGAATGCGGTATTTCGTTCAGCAAGTTCAATGATATCCAAGAGGGTGATATTATTGAGGTTTCAACAACAGAGGAAGTTGAAAGGAAAAGTTTATAGTTTAAATGATACCAAAAATTACCCCGCGAATTGCCCCTAAAAATGCCTCGCCGCAAACAAGGCTACCTGTAAAAGAAGTGATAATTAAGTCAAAAAACGGTAGAGATTACATTAGTGATGTCTTTATCGGAGGTTGTCCGAGATATTCGATTGTTGATACTATTAGAGATTTATTTCAACGATTTATTATGAATATTTAGGTTCTATTGTTTTACCAACTAACGGTTCGTCTTAAATAATCCATGTTTTTATTTTTTATTATCCAAGCTCCGCAGTAGGAACCGTTGGTTGCTCCGTCCCAGCTGGTTTTTGCTTTTGGGTTGCATGAGTTTGAGAGTCCATAATAAGGTGTCGGCGGGATACCAAGCGGAATAAGTTTATCTTCGGTATACATAAATACAAATAAATCTCTTCCGTATTTATTTGGAAGACTTGCACCATTTATGTCTACATATATTGAGCCGCAAGCATGGTAGTATGGAGAACTTGGGGTGACTTTTTCCCACGCGTACTGACCATACCCCTGGCAGTTTGCTGAACCTACAGAAAATGTGATTGTTGCTTCGTTTAGATAACTCTTAGCTCCCGGGATATGTTTATATGAATCCAGTAATGCTCCCGGGGTAAGTGCATCGTATGTTGTCATTGGGCAGGTGCTTTGCCTTGTATCACATATGTTTGTCAGCTTAATATTTCGGGCAAACATTTTTGCAACGGCAATAGCATTGTCTTGGTTATGATTTGATTCTTTAACACCTTCCCACGTTGCGGGAGATCCATATTCATCTAAAAGGGCTTTATATGCGTTATCAAGAACTGAATATACTTTAAGAACTCTGCTTACTGTAGCTTTTTCTTCATATTTACTTAGCAGTCCCGGTATGGTCATTGCTGCAACCACGCCGATTATCCCAAGAGTTATGAGTACTTCTGCTAAAGAAAATCCTTTTTTCATGTTTGTCCTTTACAAATAATAGAATAAATTTCATAATTTATGAATAATATTCACTATAATACATATATTTTCATATATTGTCAACAAAATTTATAATAAGAACATGGATGTACGCGATGAAGTAAAAATAATGTTGGCTTCGAAAAGGATGTCAATGACAGAATTGGCAAGAAAAATGTCAGAATTAAGCGGCAAAAATTATTCACAAAGTTTACTTTCTCATAAGCTTAAAGATAATTCTTTGCGCTATTCTGAAATGAAACTTATTTGCAGAATTCTTGGGTATCGGATTTATATTGACTTTGACGAGATCCGATTGGGGCGTTAAAATTTTTGATTTTATGTTATAATCCGATTAGCAAGGAGATAATTATGACATTACGAAACGAAAGAGTTAGAAAAGAATTAATGCGCGATATTTCAGAAATCCTGAGAAAAGAAATCAGAGGTCTTGAAGGTGTTGTGTCTATTGTAGATGTAGAGGTTTCACACGATAATTCTTTTGCAAAAGTTATATATAGCGTACTGGGTTCTGATGAGCAGATTGAAAAATCTAAGACTGTAATAGAAAAAAGTACTCCGAATATTCGCTATCACGTTGGAAAGATGTTAAGATTACGTTTAACACCTGAACTCAGATTTGTTTATTCTAACGGGCTTGAAGAAGGTGCAAGGGTTACCGAATTAATAAACAAAATTTCCAGAGGCGAGTTATAAAAATTTTAAATAAAAGCTGGATTCTTTCGGGCTATCGCCCTCAGAATGACATGACTGTCATTGTGAGCGAAGCGAAACAATCCAGCTGATATTAGTAGGGTGGTATGAAGAGTTATTATGTATATATTCTTTTCAGCAAAAGAAATGGGACATTGTATGTTGGAGTAACCTCGGATTTGGTAAAGCGAGTGTACCAACATAAACATAAGTTAGCAGATGGTTTTACCCAAAAATATGGTGTTGATAAACTAGGTTATTTTGAAGTATGTGAAAGTATAACTGGAGCAATTGAAAGAGAGAAGAAACTGAAAAATACTTCAAGAAAGAAAAAGTTGGAATTAATAGAGATAAATAATCCAAATTGGCATGATTTGTATTATGATATAATAAACTAAAAGCAGGATTCTTTCGGGCTTCTTGCGCCTCGCAATAAACGCCACCGCTCACACTTGCGTCAAGACTCAACGTCTAGCCGACGCGTGCTCGACTCTCGCTTCGCTCGTGGCTCTGCTCGGCTTCCTCAGAATGACAAGCTTGTCATTGATAGCGTATGTGAAACAATCCGGCTGGTAGTAAAAAAATAAAGGGGTTTGATATATGGCTGAGAATTTAAAAGATATTCCTCTTGGTTTTTTAAATGTCTATAAACCAAAAGGTTTGACATCCCATGATGTTGTTGCCAGGTTGCGCAGGGTTACTCATATAAAGCAAATCGGGCATACGGGTACTCTTGATCCTTTTGCAACCGGGGTGCTGCCTGTTGCAATTGGTAAGGCGACAAAACTTATAGAATATTTGGAAGACGACAAAGAATATATTGCGACTGTTCAATTTGGCGCGAATACTGATACTTACGATACCGAAGGTGAAATAACCGCGCGTTTTGATAAAAAAGTTTCGCAAGAAGATGTTGTGGAAGGTTTAAAAACTTTTGAGGGTGAAATTTCCCAGCTTCCGCCAATTTTTTCGGCGATAAAAGTTAACGGTAAAAAGCTCTATGAATACGCGCGAGAAGGTAAAGAGGTTAAGATAGAGCCGAGAAAAGTTTTTATCTCAAAGATTGAGTTACAAAGTTTTGATGAAGAAAAACAAATTGCAAAGGTTGTGGTTGGCTGTTCTAAAGGGACTTATATCCGCTCAATTGCGTACGATTTGGGTAAACTTTTAGGCTGCGGCGGTTATTTGACTGACTTGGAACGAACCAAAGCAGGTGATTTTTTAGTCTGTAATTCTATTGAGCTGGATAAATTTTCTACCCCTGATGAGGTTGCTCAAAATTTAATTTATCCGACAAAAGTTTTGAGCCTTCCAATCTATGAAATGACCGAAGTTGAGGTGGGGCGAGTAAGTCATGGTATGGCAATTTATAATAATACTTTTACACCCGGGGATATTGTTTTTTTGATTTATAGTGGTAAAATATATGCAGTAGGAATAGCAGAGCAAAATAAAATTTTGGTAAAAAAAGTATTCGAGGTCATATGAAAAAGATTGTTTTATTGTTAGTAGGTTTGTTATTAGGTAATTCTGCGGTTTTTGCGCATTGTGATTACAAATGTGTTGCTCCGTATGATATGAATAGTAAATTTAAAACCTTTGCAAGTGCGGCTTCCGGTGTTAATTCAATTACTGAATTGAAGCTGGAATCACTTATTAGAAAAGAAATTTTAAAATATGTTTCTGCTAGAAATTTGAAAGTCGATTTTAATACATATAGCCCAAAAGATATTAGAAACGGTATCTTCAAGTCGATGAAAATTACAGGTGAAGAGGTTTTAATAAATGATATTCACCTTTCTTCGATTGATTTGGAAACTTTGTGTGATTTCAACTATGTTAAACAGGTCGAAAAAGATATAGTTTTTGTTGAAGATTTGCCTATGTCGTTTAAATTGTCAATCTCTCAGGATGATATAAACAAAACAATGCAGCACCCGACATATCAAAAACTTATTGATGATTTGAACTTGGTTGTAGGGTCTTTTGTTAAGGGGGTTAAAATCTCATCAACAAGAGTTGCGCTAAAAAATCGTAAATTTTATTATATTATCGGATTCAGTATCCCGTTTGTGAGAAGTGAACAAAAAATCGTTTTGCAAGCGGATGTTTGTGTAAGGAACGGAAAAATTGATCTGCTTAACGCAAAAGTTGTATCAGGAAGCTTTGATTTGGATTTGAAACGTGCTGATTTCTTACTTAGCCGATTGAATCCGTTAGATTTTTCTGTTAAGATTCTGAAAAATAAGAAAGCAAAAATTAGTGTTCAAAATATCAGTTTATCCGGCGATGGCTCTGCGATTGTGGCTGATGGTA
>JAMPCZ010000055.1 GCA_023665935.1 Muribaculaceae bacterium
TTATATTTACCCCCGCAAACCCAGGAAAGACAAGCCTTAAAAGGTTACCCCCCCCGATTTTTCGCTCTATTATTGAATTTCACCATTTTTTCTCTCCTTTTTAATTAAACAATTTCACCATTCAGATACCAAGTTTTCACACTTGTAATTTTCACATTCACAAATTCGCCTGTCAAGTCTTTGTCATAAGGAATGTGAACGATTTTATTATTACGTGTTCTGCCTGTAATAACATTTTTACCTTTATGATTTTCAAAATTTTCAATCAAAACTTCCAATTCGCGCCCCAAGAACTTTTTATTTGATTCAAGACAGCATTTTCTGTTTTGTTCGTTCAATCGGGCAAGACGTTCAAACTTCGTATCTTCGTCAATATATTCATCAACCCAGCGTGCTGCAACCGTTTTTTCACGAGGAGAATACGCCGCAGTATTAGAATAATCCAAGCCTATTTCTTCCATTGCGGTCAATGTTTCGACAAACTGCTCCTCTGTTTCACCCGGGAATCCTGCAATAAAATCACTCGTAATCGTAACATCAGGAACCATCGCCCGAACTTTATTTGCAATCTTAAAATAAGTTTCCCTATCGTAGCGTCTGTTCATCCGTTTCAATACGGCACTGCTGCCTGACTGCATCGGGATATGAAAATACTCGCAAACCTTATCCAGCTTAACCACCGTTTCAATAAGCTCATCGGTAATATCTGTAGGATATGAAGTCACAAAACGAATCCTGAATTTGCCCTCAATCGCGTTAACTTCCCTCAATAAGTCAGCCAAGCGATAATTTCTATCTTTAAAATCTTTACCATAGCTATCGACATTCTGACCAATGAGGGTAATCTCTTTGAACCCTGAACTCAGTGCGTCATTTACTTCTTTTAAAATAGTTTCAGGAAGCCTTGAACGCTCACGTCCCCTAGTATATGGTACAATACAGTATGTGCAGAAATTATTACATCCTTCTGTGATAGGAATCCAGGCATTTACAGATTTTACACGTTGAATATCAAATTTTACAGCCTTTTCATCTTCGGTTGAATGAGTTTCTTCACACTCGCAAACCTTTTCCCCGTTCTGTACAGCTTTTATTATTTCCGGCAGAGAATAAATCTTGTGGGTTCCCAAAACAAAATCAACATAATGTGCACGTTTAAAAATTTCTTGAGCTTTTTGCTGGGCAACACAACCGCAAAAACCTATTATCAATCCAGGTTTAGATTTTTTCCACTTACCCCAGGTTCCAATCAAACTGAACGCTTTATCTTCGCTTAACTGCCTTATAGAACAAGTGTTAACCATAAGCAAATCTGCTTCTTTCGGCTCTTTTGTTTCCTCATAATCAAAATTTGACAGCATTCCAAACATACGCTCAGTATCAGATTTGTTCATCTGACAACCCATTGTTTCTATATATACCTTTTTCATTTTACATCCTCTTATATTTCAACTGTTATTTTTTATCTTAGCCGAAAAATAATCTTTGTAAAATTAATAAATATTTGACCTTAAAAATAATTAAACATAAAATAAAAGAAACCGGGAGAAAAAATGAAAAAAAAGATTATATTTTTTGTTGGAATCACGATTATTTTAGCAGGCTGTATTGCCGCAATAATCCTAAATAACCGTAAACTCGATACCGATAAACATATTCGAAATTTTACAGAAAATGCAAAAATTATTGATGCAAATATGGATCACAATCAAGCGTTAGACGTTTCTGAATACGCAAAAAAACAAGGATTTGAAATTCCGTCTATATTAATAAATTTTGATACCCACAGCGATATCTATGTTAACCGCAAAATTTCGACTAAAAAAGGTGCACAAATTGAAGACTGGATCAATGAATTTGTGGCAAAAAATAACGCTGTAGATACCGTTTATTGGGTTATGCCTGATGAAGAAGCGCGCGACATTAAACTCCGTGCCGATTTCGGAGAATTCAAGCAAGACGAACTTATTTGGGGCTCTCCGCTTTATGGCAACTCTCTAAAACCTAATATGATAGATTTTTTATTAAAACCACTGACAGTAAAATCTTATACCCAAAACATGAAAATAGATTCCGGAACCGGGATTATGAATGAATATGTCGAAGATTTTAAACTTAACCACCTGTTATTTGACAAAAATAAAAAATATAGAGATATAAAAGTCATTACCTGTACTGCCAAGACGCTTCCTGACTTTAAGGACAAAAAAGTTTTCTTAAGTATAGATGCAGATTATGTAAGTAATTCCGGATTTGATACCGTTAATGAATTTCAAATTCCGCGAAAAACCACGAAAGAAATGAATCGTGCACTCCACGCATTAATGAAAACCATCGACAAGAAAAATATCCGCCCTGAAATTATTTCACTTACGATTTCACCTGAATATTTACCCAAAATGCACCATAACAAAATTATTGATTTTTATGAAAAGATTTTGATAATTAGAGGACTTCCTGATGCTCTTTTAACATATACCAGATTCAACGAACATGAAGAGGGTGAAGATGGTAAAAGTTACAAAAGAAAAGAGAAAAATAAGGATTTCGAGGATGAGAATAAGTAAAATTTAATAGGTTAAAATTGATGTCCTCCCTCAATGGGAGGACATCTTTGATTTCGGGGCGGGGGGATTTATTACCGCTCAAATTGACACCTCACCCAAACCCTCTCCTATAAGGAGAGGGAATAACAATGACATATTATATCATTCTCTCAAAAATAAGAATGGGAACCTAATCTACAGTTAAAACTCTGTCAAGACAAGCTTTTGGAGAATATTGCCATTCACGGAAAGTTATACGTTTAACCTTGAATCCGCAGCGTTCAAGAATAGCCTGTTTTTTCATGCTTGACATATGGTGAAGTTTTTTACTGTCTTCCATTCCGTCTACTTCAATAATGAATTTATTATCCACAACCAAATCAGCACTCAATCCTGCAATATCGACACCCGCCTGAACTTTGTGCTCAAGTTTTCTTATCTCATCAGCAATTTCGCGTTCAAGAGAATTTTTATAAATATTTTCATCAATTTCATTATTCGCTAAAGATTGTTGACGCTCTTTATACTGGTTCAAATAAGAAACATAGTGCCTAAAATGACCGTCAGGCATTGTATCCAAATCATGCGAAACAAAATTTATACACTTACTTCTTGCACGTGTAATTGCAACATTAAACAAATTAGGTTTTTGCAAGAACGTGATACTCTGCGGATAAGAATTATTCGCAAACGCCCACGACATCAGAATAATATCTCTCTCATCACCTTGGAATGTATGAGCGGTACCAATTTCTATTTGGTGTTTTTTAATCATATAATCAGATAAAACTTTCGGGACTGAGATTTTCAACTGTTCCACCTGTGCTCTGAACGGTGAAATAATACCGATACTTACCGGTTTATCAGGATTTTTACGTTCATCATCAATTATGATTTCGTGCAAAGTTTTAACCAGCGATTCTATCTCCGGAAGATTACGTGTTGCATCCATATCGACTTTTCCGTCAGGGACATTAACTATATCAATTGCGCAATCCTCAGGGTTATCCATCTTCATCACTCGAATTCTATCATTATAAAACTCTTTATTAGAAAAATTGATAATCGGCGGAAGGCTTCTGAAATGTTCATCAAGCATAACCGAATTCATTGAATAGTAATCCGCCAAATCAAACATAGAATTAGTCCTGAATCGCCACATCAATTGGTATTTATCAGGAATACCGTATTGGCTTAAGAAAGACTGCTCTTTAGCTTTTTCCAAGAAAGACAAATGCGGAAGCTGCTTGTCATCACCAACAACAATCGTCTTTTTAGCACGGTACATTATAGGGAAACAACTTGCAATATCGCATTGAGAAGCTTCATCAATAATCGCAACATCAAACATTCCAGGTTTTAAAGGCAGTGAATCAGACACAGCATAAGTCGTTACACACCAGCAAGGAAAAGCATCCAAAAGCGGTCTGAAATCTTCCACTTCCATAATACTGTCGGATTTTTTCTTTCTGCGCTCTACAAGTGCCATTGAATGAACTTTTATCCTTCGTACTTTCTTTGCATCACGCAGCAGAGCTTTTAAGGCTTCACGCCTTGTACTTTTCAAAATATTTATAGCAAGAGGACCTTGTTTTCTTTTCATTTGGCGGATTTGTTCCATCATCACATGAAGATTTCCCGTTTTTTGGATATCGGATTCAATCTTGCGCAGTTTCCATTTTTGGGTCATAAAATCAAGTTCAACCTTAAGTCTGTCAAGATTTTCAGGTTCAACATCAAAATCTTTTATATCAAGAATTTTCTTCAATTGCCTTAAACTTGACATATTGGCAAAAGAAGCAAAAATACCTGATTTTTCCATATTTTCGGTCAACGATTTTATAACATCATTAATATTATCAATCTCGGATTTTTTAAGCGGACGCTTAATAAATTGAAGCTCTCCAACACTCAAAGACTGTTCTTTTACATCATCCCTCAAATCATGCCAGGCTTTTTCCATCTTAATTATCTTGTCGCATTTTTCCTCTGTTTCACGCATGCAGTCAAGATGTTTGTGCATATCTTTTACATCCGCAAAAATAAAATCTTCAACATCATCATCCAAAGCAAATTTACCTGATGCCAGTTCTTGCAGTTGGAAACTAAGCTGTTTTTGATAATTCATTCTGCCGGCACGAAGGGCAAGATACGGTGCGCCAAGCGCATTAAGCCTATCTGCAACAACATCCACCGCCTTATCCATACGAGAAGCCACAAGAACCGTTTTTCCATTTGCAATTAAATGCGCAACAAGGTTAACAATCGTTTGAGATTTACCCGTCCCAGGAGGTCCTTGAACAGCTATCAATTTACTGTGTTCAACATTTTTTATCACTCTTTCTTGCGAATCACTTAACGCTAACGGCGTAATCGGATAAAATTCATCCTCCGAATCCTTCAACGGGAAAACTTTTTCCGCACTCTGTGTATATTCATCGTTTATAACGCTCAAAGTTGTTTCACGAAAAACTCCGCTGGGTTTTTCTGCAATCTGCATTAACTCGTGCAAAACACCGGCGGTTACAGCAGGGCGTTTTGTCAAAATTATCGCACTTTGGTAAGTCACCGATAACTTTTTAATTTCGCCGACAGCAGCTTTCTGCTTTTGTTCCTGGATTTCATCATCAATAACTTCATCCAAATTCTCGCCTGTAATTTGAACATCAGACAAATCCCTCTGAGATGACTCATCTTTTGAAACATTATCCTCATCCGCATCCAAAGAAGAATCCGCAGCGATTTCGATATCGGGAATCAAAGATTTCAAGGTTGTCAGAAAAATATCCATTTTTTCTTTAGTCACCGGAACATCCGGAACCACATCCAAAATTCCTTCTAAGAACAAATCCACTTCATCATCGTCTTCACCTTTTTTCAAAAGTGCAGCCAATGCGCCAGTATTAAGCGAAAGAACGTCATCCTGCAAGATACAATTTATATTAACCCCGTTACGTTCTAATTTACAAGGAACATACAAAAGCGGAGTCAAAAACTCGTTATGACGGCGGGACTTACCGTTGCGTCCGACAAGAAACATATATCCGTATATTAAATACTTATCACGCGCAGAAGAATCCCCCTGAAGCATCAATTCTGTCAAATTCGGATTTGAACCGTCGAGTTTTAGATATTCAAGCCCTTGAGTAAGCAATGATTCCTGTTCTCGCAGAAAAATCCACTTATTATCCTTATCACCCTTCAAATTACGGAAAGTTGAGCTCTTTACCTCTTCACGAACACAATCATGCAAATATTGGCTCAACTTCTTTATAAAACTGTTATTAAATGCCGAATTTAAGGCTTTTGTTGCTTCTTGTAACATAATTTTCCTTTTCATTGCAGTCATTCTGTACTGTAACATTGAGATTCTTCGGGATAAATCCCTCAGAATGACATGCGAAGAATCTCGTTTTATATAATATCTTCCATTTTACACCATTTTACGCTAAAATCAACATATAAACATCATCAATTTAAAGTAGGAGTAAATAATTCATTTTCTGCTATAATTTCCATATGAATATAAGAAATCAAAACTTGTTCTATATAGGCGGCGTTGTACGGGATGAATTACTCGGCAAGGATAGTTTTGATATTGATATAACATACGTCGGCAACGCAATAGAGTTTGCCAAAACCATCCCGAATGCCGAAATTCTGCAAATCAATGAACCCTTCGGCACAGTAAAAATAAAACTGGAAGGACAGGAAATCGACATCGCTTCCACAAGAAATGAAACCTATCCCCAAAAAGGTCATCTTCCGCTTGTAAAAAATATCGGGTGTTCATTAAAAGAAGATATCCTACGCAGGGATTTCACAATTAATGCACTTGCAAAATCAACTCTGACAGGTGAAATCATCGACTATACAACAGGACTTGAAGATATAAAAAATAAAACACTCCGCGTTCTACACAATAACAGCTTTATTGATGACCCGACAAGAATTCTGAGAGGGCTGAAATTCTCAGTACGTTTTGGGTTTGAACTTTCACCAAAAACAAAAAGCCTTCAGGATAAATATTTGCAGAATATTAATTATGATATGTCGTACAAACGATTAAAAAAAGAACTGATGGAAACCTTCAACTTAAATTCATGGGTCGGATTTGAAAAATTTGTAAACGACGGGATGTATAAGCTTATCGCACCACAAGAATTTAAACTGCCTAAAACAAACTTAGAAAAACTAATCAATAAATACAACCCCGACCATCCATGGATAATCTACATTGGGCTTTTACCGGATATTTCAAATCTTCCGCTTACAAAAACTGAGAAAAAAATTGTAGAAGATTATAAAAAAATAGCCCAAACCCTCAACCTCTCCCAAAAGGAGAAGGAATACGTAATTCCCGATTATAAAATTTACAAAGCCTTTGAAGGGGTAAATATTGAATCAATCCTGATGTTGGCAACAAAAGATGAAAAACTTGTTGAAAAATATCTTGATAAACTTCGGCAAATCAAACCCGAAATAACAGGAAAGGATTTGCAAGCACTTGGGATTCCGCCATCTTCCAAATATTCTGAAATTTTTGACTATATCCTAAAAGAAAAACTCAAAAATCCTAAACTTACAAAAGCTCAGGAAATTGAACTTGCGAACAATCTTTATACATAAAAGTTATTATAGGTAATATAAGAAAACGATTACTGGAACTTAACGAAACGACAACAAGCGTGTATTGTTTGAGCGGTCAAGTAAATAAAACTATGAAACAAGTTTAGGGTGACAACATAGCGAGTTTACACGCTTAATGTTGAGTTTAGTTCCAGTATGCAATATGCGTTTTTCTTTTTCTTAGCCGATTTCTTTTTCTTTGCTCGCAATAAAGAAAAAGAAATCCGGTGCGGGGGTTGGGGCTGCATAAGCCCCATTTTATAAATAAAAGTATAAATGGTAATAATAACTTTTATGTATTACTTAATCCCGTAAGTCTTACGGAGGTTTTTCAAGGTCCCGTTCTTGGTTTCTATGTCAATAATACTGTTTACAGCATTAATCAAACCGTTTGATTCGTCACCTTTTTTGAATGCAACAGCATAAGGCTCCTTTGAATACCTCTTCGGCAGCAGCACCACACTATCATCATTCAAAGAAAATCCCATCAAAATAGAATCATCAGAAATAATTGCATCCGCTTTCCCTGATTTTAGAGCATTATACGCATCAGTATAAGTTTTATAACCGATAATTCCGACATTAGGAACCGCAGCACGTATACTGTTTTCAGCCGTTGACCCAAAAACAATAATCACACGTTTACCGTCCAAATCTCTAAGACTTTTTATAGAGCTGCCGCGTCTTACCAAAAGAGCCTGCCCTGATGTGTAATATGAATTAGAAAAATCAAGAATACTTTGCCTGTTCGGGGTTACAGACATTGTTGCAATAAGCATATCCACCTCATCAGAATAAAGTTTCATCATTCTATCAGCAGGAGTTACGGGAACAAATTTGACTTTCTTCTCATCTCCGAACAACCCTTTCGCGATAAGCCTGCCAAGCGATACATCATACCCGGCATAATGACCTTTTTTATCAATATAACCAAAAGGATAAGCGTCCGTTTTAACACCGACAATGATTTTATCCCTCTTCATAACCTCATCCAACTTGCTTACCGAGTCATCTGCCTGCTTTTTAGACACGCAGCCGCAGCAGAAGAACATCACCAAAACAACTAAAGCTAATATTTTTTTAATCATCACAAATTTCCCCTTTTCAACAATCATATCTTAGTATTTTTATAAGTCAAACCGGTTAATTTATGTTATAATATAAACTATGAAAACAATCGTTTTAACAGGAATGATGGGCTGCGGAAAATCCACGGTCGGAAAACTTCTCGCAGAGTTTTTTCACTCTGAATTTATTGATATTGACACCTGCATTGAAACTCAAGAAAGTATGACTATCACGGAAACTTTTGAGCAAAAAGGCGAAGAATATTTCAGAAAAATCGAAAGAGAAACCGTAAAAAAAATCTTCAAGCCGCAGAACCAAATAATTTCACTTGGCGGAGGAACTTATGAAGATAAAAATGTTCGTGAATTACTAAGTAAAAATGCACTTGTTATATACCTAAAAACTTCACCACAAGTAATATTTGAAAGAATTAAAACCGACACAAGCCGCCCTCTGTTAAAATACGATATGAGTATTGAAAAAATAGAAAATATCATCAAGACCAGAGAAAATAATTATAATTCTGCACACATTACAATCCTGACAGATAAAGTGATTCCGTCAGAAATTGCCAAACAAATCACAGGAGCTTTATAAATGATAAATCTATCAGTACATATAAAAGGACTTGAATTGAATTATCCGATTTATATCAATAACATCGATATTCAAAATCTAAAAGATTTAATTTTGAACGAAATAAATCAAAAAAATTATATTGTTGTAATAAGCAGAAAAGTTCATAAATTATACTCAAAATTTTTGGATTTTCCAAAGACTAAAACTCTTATCCTACCTGATGGAGAGAATGAGAAAAATTACAAAAATTATCTGAAAATTATAAATTTTTCACTGGATAATAATTTAAAACGAGAAGATGCAATAATTGCAATCGGCGGAGGTGTTATCGGCGACTTGGCAGGATTTGTGGCATCAACTTATATGCGGGGGATTAATTTTATACAAGTTCCGACAACACTGCTTGCCGCAACAGACAGCTCTGTCGGCGGAAAAACCGCGATAAATTCCCCAAAAGGAAAAAATCTTATCGGTTCGTTTTACCAGCCAAAAGCCGTTTTTATTAACGTAAATTTCTTAAAAACACTTGATGAAAAACAATTTAAAAGCGGACTGGGTGAGGTATTAAAATACGGACTAATAGAAAAAAGCTGCACCCCTGAGCGAGAAACAAATCTGATAAACTTTTTAAATGAGCACAGCGAAAAAATATTAACAAAAGACACCCTGACTTTAAAAAACCTTATTAAACTTTGTATTGAATTAAAAATCGCAGTGGTTCAAGCTGACGAGCATGAAAACGGATTAAGAAGAATCCTCAATTACGGTCACACGTACGGACATGTTGTTGAAAATCTTACAAAATATAAAAAATACACCCACGGACAATGCGTGGTAGAAGGTATAGTTTTTGCGCTGAAACTTGCACAAAAGCTTAACCTAATCGACAAAGAATACTATTTTCTGTGCGAAGATTTAATCAAAAAATACGAGTACAAACCTTTAGCAAAATTTGATACTAAAAAGATTCTGAAAGTGATTTCCAACGACAAAAAAGCAACCGATTCATATATAAAATTTATCCTGCCGACCAAATATGCAACGGTTGAAGAATTCAATTTCACACCGGAAGAAGTTAAAGATTTTTTATCCTCCTTAACATAGTTGCAAAGCCATAACCGGCTATGTTAGGATAAATTTTAAACAGTTACAAAAATATACCGACCATTGGAGTAGAAATGAATTCAAAAGACCTTCCGAAATGCCCGATAGAAACGACATTGAAAATGCTGGGCTGCAAATGGAAAGTACTTATTATACGTGAACTTCTGACAGGCACAAAACGGTTTTGCGAACTAAAAAAAGGGGTAAAAGGAATTACTCAAAAAGTTTTAACCGCAAAGCTGCGAGAACTGGAAGAATTAGAACTTTTAGAACGCAAAGTCTACGACCAAACACCGCCAAAAGTAGAATATACACTGACAGATGTCGGATACAGTCTTTTGCCGGTCTTAGACACCCTAAAATCTTGGGGGAAAGACTACAAAAAGTATGTCAAGCTTGTCGAAAAAATGAAGGGGTAATATATGTGGCTTTGGCAACACTTGTTATATGGTCATTCTGAATGAGTTTGAAACTAAAGAATCTCTTTTTATTATGAGATTCGCTTGCGCTCTGAATGACATGCGGGCTAAGCCTCAGAATGACGAAAATCCTGCAACCGGGTCGTCATTGCGAAGGAGTTTACGACTGAAGCAATCCAGCTTATGAAATTATAGACCGGATCTTTCGGGTTAAAGATAAGAGTATAATGAAATTGCGACGATTCTTTCGCAATAACAGGCGGAAAACTTAGTTAAAATCACTTTCTGCAACAACAGAAGCAATCAATTCGCCATAACTGTTAACAATACCGTTAGTTTCCTCTACGATATAGCGAATACCGGTTTTACCTTCAATTGCTTGTTCTGCGCAATCCATTGCCTCGTCCCAATCCTTAAACTCTCCGACTAAGTTTTTTGACAATTCTGATTTGTCTGTAGATGTATAAACTTGAAACATAATTAAATCTCCTTTTCCTATATTTTATCATAGAAAAACTATATAATTTTTTCAAGATGTGTATTAACAATTGCCTTATCTATAGCATCGTTTTCATCCGAAAATAACGAGTCCTGACCAATTTGAGATATAATTTCCATTGATTTTAATTGATTATAAACTTTTTCATTAGGAACAACCAAATATAATTTGATTTTTTGCGCCTGCAATCTTACTATAATATCTTCCAATGCGAAAATTGCAGACATATCAAGCTCGGAATTTGAGCCATAATTCAGAATAATATATTCGGTTTCAAGAATTCTATCAAAATGCGAAACAATCTGCGTAATTGAACCAAAGAAAAATTGCCCGTCAATATGCAAAATTCTTATCTTATAATGAGATTTTTGCTCAACCAAAGTTTCATATTCACTATAAGCTTCCGGCATATATTTATTAACCTTGATATTTGTATTATCAGCAACACGTTTTGCATACAATAAAGCTGCCAAAACAATTCCCATACCAAGCGCAAAGATTAAATTATAAAACACCGTCAATCCTAAAACCGTAACCAAAACATACAAATCATCCTTCGGCGCATATTTCAGAACCTTTATAACTTTTAAATCCAAGATATCATACCCGATTTTAATCAAAATTGCAGCAAGCACACAAATCGGTATTTGGACGATAAATCCGGTAAACTTAAACATCACAAAGCCCAAAATAAATGCCGAAACCAATGCACAAATTCTTGTAACAGCACCCGCTTTTACCGCTGCAACACTACGCATAGTAGCAGCTGCTCCAAACATTGAACCCGTAAGCGCGCAAAATAAATTACCAATACCTTGAGATGCAACAAGCCGTTTAGAATTATGGCGAACTTTTGTCAACGAATCCATAATGATTCCGGTCAGCAAACTTTCACTTGTTGCAATGAACGCCAAAGTCAAAGCAATTGGCACATCCTTAGTAAAAGTTTCCACCGAAAAATGCGGTATATAAGCGTGCGGCAAGCTGAACGCTACCCCGGAAACCTTCTCTACATCAAACCCGAAATAATAAGAAATTCCGGTCATCAAAATAAGAGCCAGCAATTGTACCGGAATAAACTTAGATATAATTTTCGGCGTCAAAAACAGAATCCCAAGAGTTATACCGCCAAGAATTAAAGCCTGAGAATTTATATTTGAAAAAATTTCAGGATAATACATCAAAGCTTTTATGGTAGAAGAATGAATTACACCACCCAAAAGAGCAGGTAACTGAAGAATAATAATTATCAGCCCAATACCCGTCAAAAAGCCCGAAATCACAGGATAAGGCACATATTTAATCATTCTAGGAATTTCAGTTAAAGAAATAATAATCTGAAATATTGCCGCCATAATTAAAATTGGAACAACAGATGCTAAGTTCCCGCCAACAGAACTGACAACAATTGCGGCAATAATCGCAGTCGGACCTGTAGGACCTGAAACAAACGGCAAATTACAACCTAATATACCCGCAACAAGTGACAAAATTATCGCACCATAAAGTCCGGCACAAGCCCCCATACCTGATGCAACACCAAAAGCCACCGCCTGAGGAAACGCAATAATTGACGCAATAATCGCCCCAAACAAATCGCCTTTTAACCCAACTAATTTTTCTCCGACAGCCATTACTATATTCAAATACTTGCTAATTTTGCCATCACAGATTTAAAGAACGGAAGTTTCTCTTCCAACTGAATATCAGAAACTATCGGAAACTGAACAACAACTTCGTTAGGATTTTCAACAATGTCATCGTAATCCAACTCAATAGGTGTGACTACAATTTCTACATCTTTAAAATTATTTCTAATAGCATCTGCTAACATAGGACTCTCCCCTTCTTAACTTTTACTCTAGTATAAAGGTTCACGAACTTTTTAGCATACTCCATTTGATGGAAATTTTTACTAATTTAAAGGCGAGTGGCGGGCGTATAC
>JAMPCZ010000056.1 GCA_023665935.1 Muribaculaceae bacterium
TAGCTGGAAGTATGAAAAAGATTAATTATATTAAACGTATAAAGTACAATTTTGCAAATTGCCTACATAGATATAAATAAAAAACCAACAGGGCTAATACTGTTAAGTTATATAAATATTATTGTTTTGAATAGTTTTTTATGATAACCTAAAGCTATTATTTTTAGAAAATGATTAGGGAGAAAAATTATGGAAATCTTAAATAAAGCAGAAATCGGCGTATTTGGCGGTTCAGGCTTTTACAGCTTTTTGGAAAACATTGAAGAAGTAAAAGTCGAAACTCCGTACGGACAAACCAGTGACAGCGTGTTTATCGGGGAAATCGGAGGACATAAAGTTGCATTTATGCCTCGTCATGGAAGAAACCACTCAATTCCGCCGCATTTGGTTAATTTTAGAGCTAACGTATGGGCGATGAAACATTTGGGATGTAAAAGAGTAATTTCACCGTGCGCGGCAGGCAGCCTGCAAAAAGATGTAAAACCGGGCGATTTTGTAATCTGCGACCAATTCGTAGACTGGACAGACGGAAGAAAAACAACCTTCTACGAAGGACCTGTTGTACAACATCCGTCACCTGCCGACCCGTATTGTCCTGAATTAAGACAACTTGCAATTGAAGCCGGTAAAAAACTTGGAATTACAATTCACGAAAAAGGTACGGTTGTAGTTATTAACGGCCCAAGATTTTCAACAAAATCAGAATCCGCATTCTTTACAAAACAAGGCTGGGAAGTTATTAACATGACAGCATTCCCGGAAGCATATTTGGTCAAAGAACTAAATATGTGCCCGCTTAATATTTCACTTATTACAGACTACGACGCAGGTCTTGTCGGTGATGTTCCTCCGGTTTCTCACGAAGCCGTTATGGAGGTGTTTAATAATAATGTGGCTAATTTAAAATCTTTATTATTCACTATGATAGAAAATATCCCGAGTGAACAAACCTGTGAATGTAAAAATACAGCAAAACTTGATATATAGGAAAAGCTAATGGGTAAATTCATTTTGTTTTTAGACAGGCTGATAAATCTTTGCTTATGCCTTATGGTAATAGCATGTCTTTTGTCGCTTGTCCCAAATATAAATCCGGATTACCCGCTGTTTCATTATATATTCACATACACAGGTTTTTATCTAATCCCGCCGGTTTTCGGGTTTTTGATTTCGCCAATGCTTATTATGATGACGTTGGTTATGACATCAATCGGGTTAAGAAAAATTTATTTGAAACACTATGCAAGCAAAGAGCGTAAAATCGTATTCATGACAAAAGAAGAATTCATGAAAAAATTTACCAATAACAACGAGGACAAAAAAGATGACAAATAATATGGCAATAGCAGGACAAATAATATATGCTGTTTCATCCTGCTTTTATGTATATTCACTATTTATATGTGTAAGGTGCCTGTTAACATGGTTTCCAGGTTTAAATTGGAACAATCCGGTATTAAAACTTATAAAAGAAGGGGCGGATATTTACTTGAACTTATTTAAATTCATCCCTCCAATTGGACCGTTTGACTTGTCACCAATGATTGCAATACTTGTTTTGTACGTGCTAAATTTGGCAGTATCAAAACTGTTATTGTTCCTTTTTGTAATAACAGGATTTGTAAGATAAAGGAAAAATATGAAAATTGTAATTTACGGAGCTACTGATATCGGATGCCTTTTGGCAACAGAATTTTTTGAAGATCACGACATAACAGTCATAGATAGAGAAGAAAACAGAACTGAAGAATTTGATAAATTGGATATCAGTTTTGTTCAGGGTAATATCACCGATAACAAGGTTTTGAAATCTGCAGATATATTAAATGCAGATGTATTTATTGCCTGCACATCAAATGACGAGGCAAATATAGTTGCGTGTCTGTCAGTTAAAAAAGTCAGCGGAATAAGAACAATATGCTTTGTTTCAAAAGAAGAATACCGAAACGCAATGGCTTTTGACAAAAACGAAGATTATTTGGGTAACTTGTTTATTGATTTTGTAATTTGGCCTGAAGAATTACTAACCCAGGAGTTATTCAGAATTGTTACGGTCGCTCATGCACTTGATGTCGAAAACTTTGCAGACGGGAAAGCAAGATTACTTGAATATAAAGTAAAACCAAACTCAAAAATTGTCGGTAAAATGGTTAAGGACTGCGGATTCACCAAAGATACCATTATTGTTGGAATAAAAAGAAACAGTTTATTATTTATTCCAAACGGGCTGACTGAAATTAATGAAGATGACAAGTTAATATTTATGGGAACCTCGCATTCTTTAGATATTTTAGCCGGTACGTTTTTCCATGAAAAAGAGCAGGTCAAAACCGTTGCTATCATTGGCGGCGGTAATGTGGGATATATGCTTGCAAAAAATCTTGAAGATATGAAGATTAAAACAAAAATTATTGAAAAGAATTACGATCGCTGCGAATTTCTATCCCAGGAATTAAAATCTACACTGGTTATTAATGCGGACGGTACTAACCTGAAACTGCTTGACGAAGAAGAAATAGGCTCAAGTGACGTTGCAATCGCGGTTACTAATAATGATGAAAGAAACCTTTTATGCTCTCTGCTTGCAAAACAGCTCGGCGTAAAACGTGTAATCTCAAGAGTTTCAAAAGTTCTAAATATTCCGTTGTTTGAAAAAGTCGGGATTGATATTGCGGTATCACCTAAGACTTCAGCTATAAACGAAGTGCGCAATGACATTGATGAAACCAATGTTGATATTTTGGCAACAGTCGAACAAGGGGAAGCCGAAGTTTTGGAAATTCCGGTGGTCAAAGATTTTGACGGAAAGCTTATTAAAGATTTGAGATTCCCAGCTCCGGCAATTGTCGGAATTATCCAGCGCAGAGCAAATGTAATTATTCCTATGGGTGACACGAAATTAAAACTTAACGATATCCTGATTATATTTACAAAAGCTGATTCAGCACCAAAAATAAAGGAATATTTTAAAGTATGCGTATAAGTTATATTACAAATGCCTTGAGTTTAATACTTAAAGATATCGGTATTGTTGCGTTTTTACCGATATTGGTTGCACTGTATTATAATGACAATAACTCTATTTTACCTTTTGCAACAACGGGATTTTTGGCACTTTTTATAGGAATGCTCATTGGCAAAATTTATAAAAAAACAGCTGAAGCTGATACGTTAAACGACATTAAACGTTCGGAAGCATTGATGATAGTTTCTTTATCCTGGCTAATTGTCGGGCTTGTTGTTTCCATACCGTACCTTTTTTACAACTTCACTACGATAAATGCTTTTTTTGAAGGCGTTTCTGGAATCACTGCAACAGGCGCAACTATTTTGCAAAATTATAATCTGCCAAAAACAATACTGTTTTGGCGAAGCTTTACTCAGTGGTTAGGCGGTATGGGAATTATTGTATTGTTCGTCGCAATTTTACCTCAATTTGCGGTAGCGGGACGCCAAATGTTCTTTGCGGAAGCTCCAGGACCAACCGAAGATAAGTTTACTCCGAGAATAAAGAATACGGCATCTGCGCTGTGGATAATATATGCAGGATTAACAGCGGTCTGCACCATTAGCTTGTGGTTAGCTGGGATGAATCCGTTTGATGCTATATGTAACGCGTTTTCCACATTATCAGCCGGAGGATTTTCACCACACGCACAAAGTATCGGCGGATACGGCTCCAACACGATTTGTTGGATTGTAATATTTTTTATGTTCATATCAGGCGCGAGTTTTGTCCTGCAATCAAGAATTATTACCAGAAGAAAGCTGTCTCTATTTTGGAAAAGTGAAGAATTCAGAATTTATACGAGTATTATATTCATAATATCGTTAATCGTTGCAGCTATATTATACATCCAGCAGCACTATGACATTTTCCACGCAGTGACAGCCTCTGTTTACCAAGTCCTCTCTCTTGCAACATCAACAGGCTCGGCAAGTGAAGATTTCCAACTTTGGACACTGGATGCAAAAATTTTATTATTCATAACGATGTTCGTAAGTTCCTGCTCCGGATCAGCCGGCGGCGGCATAAAAATTACAAGATGGATAATAATATTCAAATATATAAAAAACGAGTTATATAAAATTCTTCACCCAAAAGCAGTTTTGGCAATAAAAATCGACAATCGGGTCGTCCCGTCAGATGTTATCAGACAGACTATATTTTTCGCCTGCTGCTTCTTTGGTTTGTGGGCGATTACCGCCATATCGCTTGCGATTATTGAACAAAATTTTGCACTAGGTCTTACCGCCT
Source organism: Muribaculaceae bacterium (assembly GCA_023665935.1). Classification (GTDB taxonomy): domain Bacteria; phylum Cyanobacteriota; class Vampirovibrionia; order Gastranaerophilales; family Gastranaerophilaceae; genus Zag111. The sequence goes on from JAMPCZ010000056.1 coordinate 4,259, forward strand.
CAATCTCGGCGGTCGGAGATATCGGTCCGGGACTGGGAGATGTTGTTGGACCTATGGGAAACTACGCAACCTTAAAGACGCTGTCAAAACTGATTATCATCCTTGATATGTTTATCGGACGTCTTGAAATAATACCGTTCTTGGTACTTTTCCATAAAGATTTTTGGGCAATCAGGAGTAAATAAAGAAAATAGCAAAAATTCCTAAGATTCTGAATCAGTCTTGGTTTATTGGCGGCTCGACCGGCTGAACGCAGCTCTCGCCTAGACGAGCTCGTTTCTCTCCGCTCTTGCCAAAATCCGCATTTCAGAATGACAGAATTTTTTGCCATTTCAATAAAAAACTAATAAGCCTTGCCAACTAATGAACAATGAGTTTGAACCTCAATAGAATCATCAAGCGGAGCAAGTTCAATTTGTTCACCGTAACGCTTTTCTAATGCTAAAGAAATCAGGTAATCTGCAAAATGCGGATTTTTCGGAAGCAAAGAACCATGAAGGTAGGTTCCAAAAACATTTTTATATCTGCCGCCCTCAAATCTGTCTTCCGAGTTGTTTCCGGCACCAACGACCACCTTACCCAAAGGTTTTGTTTCACCTTGCAGATAAGTAAGTCCGCTATGATTCTCAAACCCGACAAGCGTATTTGGAGATAGAAAATCTGTTTCAACCGTTACATTCCCGATAAATCTGTTTTTTCCAGCAACAGTATAAGCATCCATCAAAGAGATACCTTTCAATTTATCTTTATCATGCGGCTGATAATAATGACCAAAAAGCTGATACCCTCCGCAAATTCCCAAAAATACCGCGCCATCATCACGCTGAGCCAGCAACTGGGATCGATTTGCATACAATTCTTCCGCGACATCCTCCTGCTGCTTGTCCTGACCTCCGCCTATAAAATACAAATCGTGACTTTTGATTGAATCGCCAATATTTATTTCTTCGAATTCAACCTCTATACCACGCCAAGCACAACGTTTTGTGAGAGTTATAATATTACCTAAATCACCATATAAATTTAGAAGTTTCGGGTAAAGATGCGCTATAGAAATTTTCAAACTATCATTTTTCATGCCCACAATTATAACACAAAGTTTAACCATGGTATAATTAAAATATGAAAAACCCATACATAATAAATACGCATTCTCATGCAAATATGTTAAAAGAAACAAACATTGACGATGCGATAAAAAATGCACAACAAGAAAATATTATAACAATAGTTCCTTCAAGTACGGCAACAGATATTTTTGATGTGGATAAATTTATACAAAAATATAATGACGTATACGGCTATGTCGGAGTTTTTCCGGAGGAAGCAAAGACCTTTACAGACAAAACACTAAACGATATGGAAGAAATAATCCGCTCTAATCCGAAAATTATCGGAATCGGAGAAATCGGCTTGGATTACTATTGGGACAAGACATACAAAGAACTGCAAAAAGAAGTTTTCATAAAACAGATTGAATTTGCAAACCAAATGAACCTGCCGCTGAACATTCATTCTAGAGAAGCGCACTCAGATACAATTGAAATCCTAAAAAAATATAACAAAAATTCAACAGCAATCCTTCATTGTTTTTCAGGAAGCTTAGAATTTGCAAAAGAGTGCATAAAAGAAGGAATTTACATCGCTTTAGGCGGAGTGGTGACATTTAAAAATGCAGTAAAGGCAAAAGAAGTTGCGGCAAATATCCCGATTGAATATTTGCTGCTGGAAACCGATGATCCGTATTTGGCACCTGTCCCGTTCAGAGGAAAAGAAAATCAGCCGATGTATGTTAAATATATCGCACAATATATCGCGGAACTTCGCTCAACAAATATAGACGAGATTGCCAAAATTACAACCCAAAATGCGGAAAGGATTTTTAAATTCAATGCAAAATAAAGAGAGATTGGATAAATATTTAACGGATTTAGGCTACTTTGACACAAAAAGCAAAGCGGCATCAGCCATTCTTGCAGGAAATGTAAAAATCAACGATGAATATATTACTAAAGCAGGATTTCAGGTTAATCTTACAAAAGAATACGATATCGTTGTAAAATCAATGCCATTCGTATCACGCGGAGGGTTTAAGCTACAAAAAGCAATTGATACCTTTAACCCTGAAATAAAAAACCGAATATGCTTTGATGCCGGTGCATCTACCGGAGGATTTACAGATTGCCTTCTACAGCACGGTGCAGAATTTATTTACGCGGTTGATGTCGGATACGGACAACTTGACTGGAAAATCAGATCTGATAGCAGAGTTAAAACCATAGAAAAAACCAATCTAAAAATTTGTACATTTGCTGATATTTATTCAGCAAACGATAAAGTTGCAGACCTGTTGGTAAGTGACCTGTCGTTCATCTCATTAACTAAAGTTTTGCAAAACCTTAAGTCACTACTTAATCCTGAATTTCACGAGATGATATGCCTCATAAAACCTCAATTTGAGGCAGGCAAAAAAAAAGTTGAAAAAGGCGGAGTTGTAAGAGATAAAAATACACATAACGAAGTTATTAAAAATGTAATCACTTGCGCAAAAGACCTCGGCTATTCAATAAAAGGTTTGACTTACTCGTCAATAAAAGGACCTGCGGGAAATATTGAATACCTAATTTGGCTGACAACTGAATCCTTAGAGAATAATTACGAAATTCAGAAAATTGTGGATGAAGCGTTTGAAAAATTAAACAAATAGAAATACGGAAAAAATTCTAAGATTCTGAATAAATTTCAGAATGACAGAATTTTTTACCGCTGTAAGCTGGTGCGGCTGAATGTTAATAACTCCCCTCCTACCGAGCAGTTAATTATCATTTTATTTTTTAGTGACATTTTCTATGTCTGTAATTAACTCATCTACACTTTGGTTGCTTTTTATTGATTTCGCTTTCATTGCAAATTCTAACGCTGCATCATAATTTTCAACATTAAAATATAAAACTGCCTGGTTATAAGCTATCAAAAATCTTTCATCGTCACTTGCAGCCCTTCTTTGGGCCTCAAGCAAATATTTTGATGCAGATACAAAATCCCCGAAATCAGCATATACTGTCGCTAAATTTATATAACCTGAAGCAATATTCGGGTACTGCCTGATGTACTTTTGATACTCAGATAACTTTTTCTGCAAACGAACCTCATCACCGCCTATTATCAATGGCGGATAATATAGATTTTCTCCAGATAAATCCTTAGTATCAGAAATAGTCGGCTTTAACCGATAGAGTAAGGCAAGGGTACGCAAATCCCGCATAGCCAAAGAATGATATGCCGCATATACAGAGGTGGAAGCAAGTCCATCCTTTGAGGAAAACATAATATCCGAAGGGTTATCACTATGCCCCATAATCCCCAGTGTATGTCCAATCTCGTGCAATGCAGTATTATAAATCTCCAGCGGGGTAAACTCTTCACCCATCGGATTTGTTTTATAAAATGTCAAAACCATTTTACGTAAAACATTTTCTTTGGTAATATCGGGCTCGGTGTAAGCAACCGTATACTTACAACCCCCGTTAGAGCAGACATCTTTCGGAAGTTCTTTGAAATAGACTAATATATTAGCCCCCTCAGGATTATCAACAATATTAAACTTCACAAAATTAGTTCGTTCCATCCAAGACTCAAAAGCTGTTTTTATAGACGGATAATAATAGTCAGGCAGAGCTGAATCACTTTCAATATAGACCTTCAACGGGAATGATTTTATATCCCAGCGAAGAATATCATTACCCATTGCGGCATTATAAATATAGTTGTTATCTATACCTTCCAACAGCCTATATCTCAATGCCGAAGCTTGAACTTTAGCAGCTTTTACGGCCTCATCAGAAATTGGCGATGTTGCCATCTCATATAATTTTTTCTGCACAGAATAAGTCGGCTTAGCTTTTGACAGAGCCATAACATAGTAATACCTCGTTTGAATATCTTTATTTGAAGCAAACAAAGACCTTTCAAAATAAAGCAATGACTGCTCATATTTTCCTGCAGCATAAAGAGCTTTTCCCTTATTGTAATTATATAAGGCGGAAAATGGTGACTTATACAATAAAGCCACAAATAAGACTATTAAAAGTACTCCAAGTAAAATTTTACGCATCTGCATTTTTTTCTTGTAAATCCATCTCCAGCTGTCTTGCCAAAGCTCTTGTGTCACCTTTTAACTTAAAGTATTCGGCAAATTTAGCAGTAGTTTTAACATTTATACTTCTGCCATTTTTATCTTTTTGTTTTGCGACAAGTCCTTTTTCCACAAGTTCTGCAACATGTTCATACGCCGCAGAGCGAAGTTTCACCAGTTCGGTTTGACGAATCGGCTCTTTCAATGCAATAACAAGCAATGTTCTAAGTACAGCCGGCGACAAATCTATCGGACAAATCTTCTCGACAATATCGCTGAACTCCTCTTTTACCTGGAGAATATAACCGTTTTCATCATCAATTTCCAACGCACCGTCACGAGAAGCATAATCCATAATTAGCTCAAGCATCGCCTCTTCAACTTCTTCCGCTTCAACATCCAAATATACGGCAATCTCTTCTACCGACAAGGCTTTTGCTGTAACAAATAATACCGTTTCAATTCTAGACTTCAACTGCTGCGACATTTTTACCACCTTTTACAACATACAAATCAGAATAAAATTCCTCTTGTTCAAGCTCATAATCAGTATCTCTGCTCAAAAACAATAACGCAAGATACGCACTGATTTTATCCATACCTAAAATAGTCAATTCATTAAGCTCAATTTTTTCCTGATGATTAAAGATTTGCTCCAAATTGTCTTTTAGTTTTAATACAGATTCTTCAATATACTCTTCATGCGCCATTGAAACAATCTCGTCTGGAGTAAGCCTTGAGTAATTTCTTACGTGGCGTTTTGCGCGTTCATGCGCACTTTTCATAGACGCACGTTTTTCCAGCTTTTCGTAAAACTCCAACTGCTTAATCAAATCTTTCAAAGTTACAACACGATTACGATTCAAACGAATACTCGTACGCCGCTGCAAAGCTTCTTCAAAACTTACAACATTACTTGTCGGAATAAACTCTTGAGCTTCATCCGGATATTCAACAATGAATCCATCCTCATCATAAATCACATCACTTTCAGGTTCGTCCCTGAACTCTTCCAAAGACAATCCGGCAAGCACGTTTGACTGAAGTCGGCATAAAATGGAAGCAAACAACAGTGTCCGACTTGCTACTCTCAGATTTAAAGATTTTAATTCAATCATTCTTGCAAGATATTTTTCGGTAACATCCAAAATATCTATATGCCAAGGATCAATTTTACCCTGCTTTGCCATATCAACAAGAATCCCGATACCGTCATCGGCATCAAAATTTCCTTGCGGGGAGTATATTGCAGATTCCAAATCTTGCGAATTTATCAAATTATTATTCATTGTCATCTTCTCTTAGTTTCACACCTGTAACTTTAGTTTTACCTTTTTCTTTTTGGGTAACACCGATTGTTCTGTTTGCAGCCTCAATCATTGGTCTTCTGTGGCTAACTACAAGGAACTGGGTATCCGAAGATTGCTTTTTAACCATCTCAGCAATTCTTTCAACGTTCATAGTATCTAAACTTGCATCGACCTCATCAAGCGCATAGAACGGAGCCGGAAGGTATTTTTGAATTGAAAATACCAACGCCAAAGCAGTCAGAGCTTTTTCACCGCCTGACAGAGCACCCAGCTTGTTATTCGTTGTCTTATCCCGCGGTTTAGCTTCAATCGTCATGCCGGCAGACAGCGGATCTTTTTCATTTTCCAAAATCAATCTGCCTTCCCCTTCTGACAATTGATGATAAATATCTTTGAAATTTTCATTGATAGCAGTGAAAGTTGTCATAAATGCTTCTTTTTTCTGCTGCTCAAAACCATTCATCTTATCCAAAATAGACTGACGTTCTGTAGACAAAGTCTTAATTTGGGTATCAAGCTCTTCTTTCCTTGCGGCTTTTTCCTCGTAAGATACGATAGCGCGCATATTGACATCCCCGAGTTCCTGCATTCTCTTATCAAGCCGGGAAATTTTTGCATTCAACTCATCAATAGAAATTTCGACAGGTTCAAGCTTACCGACTTCAACACCTGAAGACTCAAGAATTTCAGCTGCTTCTTTGAGCTGCGGCTCAAGTTCTTTTCTTCTCAATTTGAACGATTCAATTTGCTCGTTGATTCTGTCAATCTCGGAAGCCTTGACCGCACTATTTGTCTGTAAATCGACCATACTTGAATGGATTTCTTCTTTTTGTTTCAAGAGTTCGCCTATTTTTTCTTCAATTACAGCAATTTTATCAGATAGGGTTGATAATTGTTCCTCTAACTGTAGGATTTCCTGTGCGTAAGTCTTTTTATCATTTTCTAATGATTCATTATTCTTTTGAGTATTCTTAATATCATCTTCGCGAGATATAATCAATTGCTCATTGAATTTGATATTATTGTTGTAGTTATTTATTTCGTTATTCACCCCAAGCAAAGAATTGTTCAAATGTCGAATTTCATCTTCAATTCCTTGAGTTTTTTCTTTCAAATCTTTTAAATCTTTGTCGTTTAATAACGCATCAAGCTCTGAAAGTTTATCCTGAGCTTCCTGAATCTTATCGGCAAGTTCAACACGTTTTTCCTCAATTTTATCAAGCTCGGTATTTAATTTTTCAATCTGAGGTTCATTTTCTGCGACAAAAGTCTTCTTTGACTCAAGTAAATTTTGACTATTCTCAAATTGAGATGTCATATTACTCAACTCTATTTTTGCCTTGGAGTACTCTGTTGAAGAAGATGAATACGTCACACGAATCTTATCAAGCTTTTCTTCCAAAGATTTTTTTCGCAATACGGCATCATCATATTTCTTTTGAAGCTCATCCAATTTAGACTTAGCTTTTTCAAGTTCCTTATCATCGTTTTGTCCGAACCCGAAAATTGACTTTTTGACATATCCGCCGGTAATTGCAGATGATTTTTCATAAAGCTTGCCATCCAGCGTTACCATACGATATTTACCCATCAGCGGTTCGGCTGCATCAGCATCCTCAACGATTAAGGTATCTCCAACCGCATAGAAAAACGCATCAATATAAATATCATCAAAATCAACCATATTTATCGCAAAATCTATTACCCCGCGATTTTTAGGCAATTGCAAACGTCCCGGAGCTTTTTTTATTTTATTCAGCGGAATAAATGTTGCGCGACCTGCACGAGAGGAACTCAACAATTCCATTGCAACATACGCGGCATGCGTATCATCAACAACAATATTCGCAAGCCTGCCGCCAAATGCGATATCAAGCGCAATCGAATATTCTTCATCAACGGAACCTAATTGCATCAACGGTGCATGAACCCCCTCTAAATGAGCGTTCATAACAGTTGTAATAGGAATACTTGAACCTGATGAAGAGGCTGCTCTTCTTTGAGCCTCCATATCCGAAAATTTACGATATGCTGCGCGGACATCATGATCATAATCTTCAATGGCAGTCTTTGCATCATCAAGTTCCTGCATGGTTTTTGTCTGAATTTCTTTTAATTCATCCATTTCTTTTTTCAGATTATCAACTTCAAGCTGCTTTAACGACTTGTTATCTCCAAAATTTGCTTTTGCATTTTCGGCACTTTCGATAAATTCTTTAGCTTGAGCAACTTCTTTTTTGAGGTTACGCAAATCATTTTCTTTCGGCAAAGAGGCTTTTAATAACTCATTATCTTTGTCTTTCAAAGAATCTAACGTTCTTGAAACCTCATTTCTTTCTTGGATATACTTATCAGCAGTCGAACTGAGTCCTGAAATATCCGCAAGTTTTTTTGATAATTCCTCTTTCTTTTCAGCCAATTGAGTTTCTATAATGCCGACTTTGTCATGAGCAAGCTTTATGTTAAGCTTTTCATCTTCAATTTTTTTCTTGTAGGTTTCAATCCCGTTTTTCGCATTTTCAATGGACTGCAAACCTTTTTGGATTTGGGTTTGAGAATAGTCTATCGCGTTTTTCTTTGTTTGAATCCGAGCAGACAAATCACTTTGAGAATCCTTTAACTTGTTACGTTCCTCTTCACCCTGCTCTTTTAATTTAGCATCAAGCTCTTTGTATTTTTCATTTATAAGCTTAATTTTTTCATCCAAATCGGTTTTATTTGCTTGTTCTTCTTTTAATTTTTTATTTGATTGAAGGATATTTTCATGGGCAAGTTCCAAATTTCGTTTCAAATCAAAGAACTTAACGGTACTTATCTGTGATTCCAAGCCTGATTTTTCTTCTTGCAGTTTTTTGTATTTCAGAGCAACTTCGCGTTCTGATTTTAACTGTTCCAATGTTTTTTCAACTTCAGACAAGATAAGTGCCGCCGCTTCGACCCTTTGCTCAACGGTTTTCAACTCACCCGTTGCCTGATCTATTCTTCTGTCAAAATCCGCAACCCCAGCAATTTCATCAATAATTCCGCGGCGAACCTT
>JAMPCZ010000057.1 GCA_023665935.1 Muribaculaceae bacterium
CTCTTCCTCTTCTTTTCTTTGAAGTTCTGCAAGTTTTGTTTCTTTTTCTTGAACAGTTGCTTGTTTTGTTTCAATATCAGCTTTTACTACTGTGTATTCGTTATGGTTAGTGTTAATTCCGGTGATGCCGGTATATGCACCGTAAACCATCGCCAGTAATAAAAGAATTGGTACTATAAATGCTTTTACTTTATCCATATATTTATCCTTTAGTATAATTTTGAACCGAATGAATCAGATTATTGTGCCGGTTCCGAATTATTATTTCCGCTGTTATTATTTTCGTTACTATTGCTGTCTTTCTTGTCATTGTTGTCAGTTTTTCCTGTCAATCTGTTCATGAAAGATTGAAGCTGGTCATTATCCATGTTTGTAATTTCAAAGATATAAGGCGCATTGTCAACTGTTGATATGGTAGAGCTGATTATGCTGTCAAGTTTGCCTGATTTCAAGTCAAGTTTACTTATTCTTATTTTTGAATCAGTCAGGGATTCTTTCAGGTTTCTGAAAAATACATAAATATCTTCAACAGTATCGGCGCAGCCTTGAATATTGATTTGAGCGTCAGCCCCTGTCATAAAGTATGTTAGGTAAAGATTTCTTGGCACGGATTCGCCAAGGGCTGCAAACACTTTGATTTTTGAAGTGTTAAATTTAATAACCTTTTCGATTTCTGCAATCGCGTCAAATCCTGAATTGCCGTTTTTAGCTTCAAGAGCTTTAATTTGGCTGTCAAGTTCTGAAATTTTAGTATCCAACGCCGCATTCTCTTCGTTTGCTTTAGCTAATTGGCTTTCTGTATATTTGTAGATCCCGCCTACAATTGAACCAAATACAGCAAGCAGCGCAAGCATGATAAATGTTGCAATTTTCGGTGTTAGGTTAAATACCTTGTCTTCACTTAGCTGAATAGGGATAACAACTTCTTCAGCAACCGCTTTTTTACCGCCCCCTTCGGAGATGAAGTTTACGGCAACAGGAAACGTACCGTCAGGCGTGTAACAACCGATTGCGTGCAGTGAAACTTTAACCTGGTCTTCCTGCAGGATGTTTAAACTCATTTCGGTAAGCGGTTCTTTTCTGAATTGGTTATCTTCAATAAAGAGAGTATTCCCGCTAAATTGCAGGCGTCCAGCCATAATTTCGGCAGAAACCAAATCTGTTTCCGAGATAATTAATAGAGAATTTGAAGGTGTGCTCATCAATGCGATTTGAGCCGCGTTTTCAATAGCTGCGTAAATTTCTTCGCCTTCAAAAGATTTAATAGGTAGTGGTTCTTCGTAATATTCAAGGACTTTTTTACCTTGCATTCCAATCATTTGGAATCCGCTGTTATTGATAATCATCAAATTCCAAGAATATCCGTCTTGCATTTGTTCTGCGGCGATTCTTGTGTAATCAAGAGCTTTTAAATCCGCAAAAATAGAGCATTCCACACTTTCAAGTGTTGCACCCATTGCGGTAATAATTTCCTTAATTTTATCAACAGCATCTTTTTGTACAGCCGAATAAAATACGCTTCTTGAATCAGAGTTAGTTGAAGCCAAAGCATCAAACCAAAACGGCATCGGTTCTTTTCTTTTAAAAATATATGTTTGTTCCAATTCACCCAGTACAATATTTGTGATAGCTGAATCATCTAAAAGTAATGGCAATCCTTCTTTAAGACCAAACCAAACAGTCGGAAGACTCAAGTGGATTTTTGCTTTCACAGGGTTGATATTTCTTGCTTTGAATAAAGATTCCAAAGCATTTTTAAACTCATCATAATCTGCGATTTCTCTTTGAGCTTCGTTATAGGCTAATTCGGTTTGTGCATAAGACTTGATGGTATGTGATTTGTCAACTTCAAGCAGTTCTAAACCGCAAGATTGTGACACGGTAACATAGACCTCCGTCCCCTTCTTTAATAAATCGTCTAACATATATACCTTTTCAATCTTCTTACTATTCTCTTATTTTTATTATACAATATATTTTATAAATAAGAAAAACTTTACATAAATTTACACCCAATGGAGGATTAGACATCTTGGATAAATTAGTTGAAAGTATAAATAAATTAAAGAAAGAGAAAAAAGCGGTTGTATTAGCGCATTGTTATCAGCCTGTCGAGGTGGATTTAGTTGCGGATTATGTCGGTGATTCGTTGTATTTGAGTCAGGTTGCGGCAAAAACAGATGCTGAGATTATTGTATTTGCAGGTGTATATTTTATGGCGCAGACTGCAAAAATTTTATCTCCAAATAAGAAAGTTTTGTTACCGCAAATAGACGCAGGGTGCAGAATGGCGGATATGATAGACTATAAGCAGTTGATTGAATTCAAGTCAAAAAATCCGAACGTACCTGTTGTGTGTTATGTAAACTCTACCGCCGAAGTCAAATCAGAATGCGACATGTGCTGTACAAGTTCAAATGCGGTGAAAGTTGTCAAAAGTATGAATGTTGATAAAATTCTGTTTTTACCTGATACGTATTTGGGAAAATGGGTTGAAAAACAGCTTGGTAATATTGAAGTTATTACCTATCCGGGATTTTGTCCGACACACTTGCAAATCAGACCTGATGATATTGAAAAAGCACGTACAGAACATCCGAATGCGCTTGTTCTTGCTCATCCGGAATGTCATATGTCAGTTTCAGAGCTGGCGGATTATGTCGGCAGTACTACGGGAATTATGAATTTTGCAAAAAACAGTGATAACAAATCTTTTATTATTGCTACAGAACAGGGTGTTGTTGACAGATTGAAACGTGATTATCCTGAAAAAGAATTTATACCTGTAAAAAATAACATAGTTTGTCCGAATATGAAAATGACATCGCTGGAAGATATTTTACACGTATTGGAAGAAGAAAATAATGAAATTTTTGTTGATGAAGTTGTTGCCAAAAAGGCTGTGACTTGTATTGATAAAATGCTTGAGGTTTCAAAATAATATGGAAAATAATTTAGATGTAATATTTGGCAAAAACGCAATAACAGAAGCTTTAGTTGCTGGAAATCGTGAGATTAATAAAATTCTTATTTCCAAAAACATTCATAACGACGCTAAGATTAATAAAATCAAAGAATTGGCGCAGGAAAAGGGTGTTGTTTTTCAGTTTGTTGCGAAAGAAAAATTCCAGCCGTATGCTGAGTTTAATCATCAGGGTGTAGTAGCTTTAATTTCGCCTATAAATTATATGGATTTGGATGAATTTCTTGAAAGCCGTGCACATACAAATTCATCTTTGGTTATATTGGATGGGATAGAGGATTCGCATAACCTGGGTGCTATTATCAGAACTTGTGTCTGCGCCGGTGTTGATGGGATTATAATCCCGTCAAGAAGAAACGTTCAGGTGAATTCAACGGTTGAAAAGGTTAGTGCGGGTGCGATTAATCATATTCCGATAATAAAAGTAAATAGCCCGGTTAATGCCGTCCAAAAACTAAAGGATAACAACTGGTGGATAATTGCAACAGACGCATCAGCAAAAGATAATTATTATGATGTTAAATACAATGATATGAATTTTGCAATAATTATGGGTGCCGAGCATGCAGGAGTTTCAAAATCATTACTCAAAGCTTCTGATTTTGTGGTAAAAATTCCTATGCAAAACAGTTTTAATTCATTGAATGTTTCAAACGCGTTGAGTGCAATAATTTTTGAAACCTTACGACAAAAATTAGTCGGAAAATAATACAATAAGATGACCCCAATTTTTATGCTTAGTTATATCATATAAGATAAGATTGGAGCATAATGTGAAAAAAGAATTTGAACAATTTGGTATATTAACGGATGATATTTCAGATGAACATGTTGATTTCAAAAAGCTGCAAGAGCTTGAATCCACAGATGATACAGAAGACGGCGAAGATGTTTTGAAATCAGTAGAAGATCCTAAGGTTCAAGAAAGTTTGGGATCAATAAATTCTGATGACAGTGTGAAAATTTATCTTAGACAAATCGGTAAAATCCCGCTTTTATCTGTTGAGGAAGAATTAGATTTGGCTAAAAAAATTCAGGAAAATCATGACGAATTTGCAAAAGATGTTTTGGTTAATGCGAATTTAAGACTTGTTGTCAGTATCGCGAAAAAATATATCGGACGCGGTTTGTCTTTTTTGGATTTAATCCAGGAAGGAAATGTCGGGCTAATCAAGGCGGCAGGCAGGTTTGATTATAAAAAAGGGTATAAGTTTTCTACTTATGCGACTTGGTGGATTCAACAGTCAATCACTCGTGCTATTGCTGATAAGGCAAGGATTATCAGGCTTCCGATTCATATGATTGATTCTATCGGTAAAATTCGCAGAGCAACGATAGATTTGACGACTGAACTCGGGCATCCGCCTACAAAACAAGAAATCGCTTATAGGATGGGACTTTCGGTTGCAAAATTAACCTCAATTATTAAATCAGCCCAATCTACCGTAAGTATGGATACTCCGGCATCATCTGATGAAGATTCTTCTAAAATTGCAGATTTTATCGTTGATAATTCTACAATTACTCCTGATGGTAAAGTTACCCACGAGAATTTGTTAGAAGATATCAGGCAGATTTTGAACCAATTGAGTCAAAAAGAACGTGACGTGCTTATTCTTCGTTACGGACTTGATAATAACGGAATGAAAAAAACTCTGGATGAAATTGGTTCACAGTATGGTGTTTCAAGGGAACGAATCCGCCAAATTGAGAATCGTGCAATTTCCAAGTTGAAAAAATTGTGTAAGAATGAAAAATTACACGACGGTTTGATTAATTACTTTGGCGGGTAAGTTTTTGTAGGTGAATAAGGGGATAAGTTAATAGGTTAATGAGATTTATCATCAAAAATTTTACGTCATCCTGAGGCTTTAGCCTGAAAGAATCCAGCTGATATTTTAAAAAAGCTGGATTGCCACGTCGGACTGTGTCCTCCTCGCAATGACGTAAACCCTGCAAAATTCCCGTCATTGCGAACGAAGTGAAGCAATCCAGGGGTAAATATACGTAATTATATACACTCTTATTAACTTATTCACCTATTAACTTTCTTTACCCTTAACCCAGTTTTCAAGAACTTTTAATGGTGAACGGGTAATTGCAAGTGCCCAAGCTTTGATGTCTTTAGTGATAATTCCGCCTGCTCCGACATTTGCACCTTCTTCAAGTGTAACAGGTGCCACAAGTACCGAGTTTGAACCGATTTTTACATTGTCTTTTAAGATTGTTTTTGATTTTACTTTTGTTAACGGATTGTAGTTTGCAGTAATTGTTCCGGCACCGATATTTACGTGTTCTCCAAGTTCGGCATCTCCGATATATGAAAGATGTCCGACATTTGTGTTTGATGAAATCTTAGCTTTTTTAACCTCTACAAAATTTCCGACTTTTACGTTATCACAAACTTCAACGCCGCCTCTCAAATGAGCGCAAGGTCCGATTTTACAGCTTTTGCCGATAGAATTTTTACCTTCTATATAAGTTGCAGGATAGATAATTGTATCTTGCCCGATGGTTGTATCTTCACTAATCCAGGTTGAATCCGGGTCAACAATTGTTACCCCTTCTGTCATATATTTTTCAAGATTGCGTCGGTTCATCATTTTTGCTGCTTGGGCAAGGTTTAATCTTGAATTAATCCCGAAAATTTCGTCACTGTTTTTTAAAACATATGCGTTAACATTCATTTTTTGAGCTTTACCCCAGGCGATAATATCTGTCAGATAGTATTCTCCTTGAGCATTGTTAGTTTTAAGCTGTCCGAATGCTGATTTAACTTTACTCCAGTCTAAACAATAAATTCCTGCATTAACTTCGGTGACGGCTTTTTGAACAGGTGTTGCATCTTTTTCTTCAACAATACATTCAACGGAATTATCGTCACTGCGAATAATTCTGCCATATCCGAACGGGTTGTCAAAATGGGTGCTCATTACGGTTATATCAGAGTTATTTGATTTATGAAATTCAACAAATTCTTTGAGTGTTTCTTCTTTAACAAGCGGAGTGTCGCCGCATAAAATTATTACTTGTCCGTCATAATTTTCTAAATACGGACAAACCATAGATACCGCATGACCTGTCCCAAGCTGCGGAGTTTGAAGCACTGTTTTGGCATTTTCGTAGTTGGTTTTTACAAAATTTTCGACCTCTTGTGCGTGGTGACCGACAATTACAAATTCTTCAGAGGCAAAATTTTTAACATTATCTAAAACATAACCCAAAAGAGTTTTTCCCATAATTTCGTGTAAAACTTTCGGGGTTGTTTCCGATTTCATTCTTGTACCTTTACCTGCTGCAAGTACTACTGCTTTTATATCCATAAATTTATCTCCTTTGATTTATATTTCTTATTAAACCTCACCCTAGCCCTCTCCTATAAGGAGAGGGAATATTCAAAAATTTACTTTGAACGCTGGAAGAAACCGGCAAGCTCTTTGTGTCGAATAACTTTTGAAATAGGTCTTCCGTGCGGACAAGTGTATGGCATTTTTGTTGTTCTCCAATTTTTAATTATATCCTGCATTTGCCAAATAGAAAGTTTTGTATTAGCTTTTACTGCGGCTTTGCAAGATGTTGTGATTAATATTCGTTCTTCTAGGTTATCTATATTGCCTTCAATGTTGTCTAAAATATCGGCGAGGATATCTTTTGGATTGGTTTTTGATAAAAGCTGCGGAATTTTTCTGAAAATTATTTCTTTATCGCTCAAAAATTCTATTCCGTAGCCAAAACGTTCGAATTTTGCAAGATTTTCTTTAATTAGTTCAACTTCGCTTGCAGAAACTTCAATAACATCTGAAACAAAAAGCATTTGAGAGATGACGTTTTTTTCTGAAGCCAGTTTTTCGTAGATATAACGCTCTTCGGCAATGTGCTGATCAACTATTTCAAGTCCGTCTTCAGTATCTATGAGGATATATGTATCGTGATATTGTCCGATAATATTATCCGAAGGTTCAGGAGTGAATGTTTCTTCTTCCGAAAATATAGCTTGTTGTGTCGGTATTTCTGTTCGGTTTTTCGCGTGTAAATGCTGTTCTTCCATCTTTCTCATAGCTTCATCCGATACATACATAGTGTCGGATTCGGTGTCTATATAAACTTCTTTTTGCGTATTCACAGGGAAATTTATAACAGTGGAATTCTCTGATGATTCATTGCTATCAATAGGTGCAAATGACGGTTTTGAACCAATCGGAGTATATGATTTTTCGATGTAGTTTGTCAACCCTGCCTGTATTGCCGAATAGATAAAGTTATAAATTTGGTTTGGATTTTTGTATCGAACCTCTTTTTTGGTAGGGTGAACATTTACATCTACGTCTGATGTCGGAATCTCCAGGTTCAGGACAACAAACGGGTATTTGTTATTTGCGGTCAGGTTTCGGTAAACCATATCAATAGATTTTTGGAATACAGGGCATTTTACTCCGCGGGAATTTATATAAATGTGGTAATTTTTTTTGCTTGAGCGCGTGTAATCAGGGGTGCTTACAAACCCGCTGATTTTAAGCCCTGACAATTCGTCGGTTTTTAAAACCTCTTTTAAATTATTTGTAACTTCTGATGAAAAAACTTCTTTAATTGTTTGGGTTAAGTTGTTTTGTCCGGTTGTATTTAGAACGGTTTTACCGTTCTTTTTAAGTTCGATTGCGACATTTGGGTGTGATAGCGCAATAGTTTGGACGACTTCTTGTATGTATGAGAATTCGGTATTCGGATTCTTCATAAATTTCAAACGCACAGGAACATTATAAAACAAATCTTTTACATCCATTATTGTTCCGATTGCGCATCCTGTTTCAGTTTCAAAAACTTCAGAATTTTCACATCGAACTTTTTTACCTGTGTCAAAATCTTTTGTGCGGGTTGTACAGGTCAGTTTCGCGATTGAGATTATACTGGCAAGGGCTTCTCCGCGGAAACCAAGAGTATGGATATCAAACAAATCTTCATCGTTTTGAATTTTGCTTGTTGCGTGTTTTGAAAACGCCAGCATAATATCGTCAGGGTGGATTCCGCAGCCGTTATCGGCGATTCTGATATCGCGGCAATCGTTGTTAATTTCAATGCTGACTTTTTTTGCTCCCGCATCAATTGAGTTTTCGGTCAGCTCTTTGACGACTGATGCAGGGCGTTCAATTACTTCGCCTGCTGCAATTTGATTGATTAAATGTTTTGATAATTGTCTGATTTTTGCCATATTACACTCTCTAAATCCCTTTTTAAATCTACACCAAAAATAAAATCATCTAAATGTTTGATTACAAATTTGAAACATTTTAATAAGATAAATTTGTACAAAAAGACTTGGAAACTTGGGGGCAATTTTGGTTAGAAAAGCGACATCAAATTTAAAATTACAGCCGAAAAAACAGGCAGATTTGCAGATTGTTAAACAACCTGAAGTAAAAACTACGAAGTATAGTGATATAAATCTGAAAAAATGGAAGGATTACGCACATATTTTGACAGGTACGTTGTGGCAGTTTCCGTCAAGGTTGAAGCAGCACGGGCATTCAAACGAGTATCACGGAAATTATATCCCTCAAATTGCGCAGCAAATGTACGAAAGATATACGAAGAAAAATGATGTTGTACTTGATTTGTTCTTTGGTTCAGGTACCTCCGGGATTGAAGCAATCAATATGAACAGACGCTGTATTGGTGTTGAATTAAAAGAAGAACTTGCGGAAAGTGTGTCCGAAAAATTTACACCAAAACAACTTGTTACGGATGTGAGAATAATCTGCGGGGATTCATCTTCTGAAACTGTCAAGGATAAAATCCAAGCAGGGCTGGATATCTTAGGTGAAGAAAAAGCTCAATTTTTGATGCTTCATCCTCCTTATGATGATATTATCAAGTTTTCCGATAAAAAAGAAGATCTTTCAAACTGTGAATCAACGGAAGAATTCTATGATATGTTTGAAAAAGTTGCAAAAAACGGCTATGATATGCTTGAAAAAGGGCGTTTTGCCTGTCTAATTATCGGTGATAGTTATAAAAATTCAGAAGTTCAGCCGCTGGGTTTTGAATGTATGAACAGGATGAGAAAACTCGGTTTTGTTCTGAAATCAACCATTGTAAAAGATATTCAAGGTAATGAACGCGGCAAAGGCAGAACTGCTAATTTATGGCGTTACAGAGCTTTAGCAGGCGGATTCAGTATATTTACGCACGAGTATATTTTCGTGTTCCAAAAAGTTTAGGGGCTCCTTGACGAAATTTGTGACAAAATGTATAGACCCTGAAACGAGTTCAGGGTCTTTTTTAGAATTTTAAATTTTTCGCGCTTGTTAATAACTTTCCCTATTCTCCGTCAACAAGCATGCTTGCGCCGATAACACCTGCTGAGTTTCCCAATTCAGCCTGGACAATTTCAACAGAGTTGCCTGCAACACTCATTGCGCGGGCTTTTACAGTACGTCTAATCGGGTCGAGCAGTAAATCTCCTGATTCTGCAACCCCGCCGCCGATTATGACTTTTTCAGGGTTAAGCAGGTTGATTACACTCGTAAGTCCCAGTCCGATGTATTCTCCAATAATCTCGAAAATTCTTTTTGCAATCGGGTCACCTGCCTCTGCTGCTTTTGCAACAATATATGGAGTGATTTCGCCATCTCCTGCCATTTCGCTGAATTTTGCAGCTTTTCCGCCTTTTAGGTAATCATTTGCCATTGCAACAATTGCTGGACCTGAGGCGAAGGCTTCCAAACATCCTGTATCGCCGCAGCCGCAAAGCGGACCTCCTTGCGTTTGGAGTTTGATGTGACCCAATTCACCTGCTGCGTTAGCAGCTCCTCTTACAAGTTTTCCGTTAATCACAAGTCCTGATCCGATGCCTGTGCCGACTGTCATACAGATGAAGTTTTCACAGCCTCTGCCTGCTCCGAATTTTAATTCACCGAGCGCGGCACATCTTACGTCGTTATCAATTTTTGTCGGAATATGAAATTCATCTTCTATCATCTGTGCAATAGGGACATTCACCCAGCCAGGAATATTTGGGGCAAGTTTTACGACACCTGTTTTGTAATCGACTTGTCCCGGAAAGTCAAACCCGATTGCATCTATGCTTGTAGAATCGGTATTTGTTTCTTTCATAAGGTCGCGGATAGCTTGTTTTATGTTGTTCACGGTGTATTCATAACCCATTTTTGCATAGGTTGGAACGCTGTTTGAATAAATTATTTTTCCGTTTTCATCAACTAATGCGATTTTTACATTTGTTCCGCCGACATCTATACCAATTCTTTTTTTCATATTTCCCTCTCCTAACTATCTGATATCTATAATTTTATCCTAAATATTTCAATTTTAAAGTTGTAAACTTTTGTAACGAAAACCCCTTTAAGTTTTAAAGTTTTAAAGCTAAAAAGCCGTAATAGTACATGAAAGCACAAAAAGTTACGAAAAAGCGAGTTTAACGAAAGGAAAACAATGGGATTAGCAGCATCACAAGCAAGATTGTTAACCATAACATCAAGAAAAGCTGATTGCGAGTTTATGTCTATGACTTTATCTCACCAAAAGTTATCACTTTCTCGTGACATGGAAGCTATTTCTAATGCATATCAAGATGCGTTATCTGCAACAAAACTTGTATATGACTATCAAAGTGCGGGTTCAAGAGAAATGAAACTGACATATGATTTGTTGATGAGCCCGTCTGTTTATAACGATTATTATCCGAAATTAGTTACGGATACGAAAAACAGAGTAATGCTTAATTCTGCATATGCTTCAGCCGCAAGAGCAGCAGGGATTCCGGCAGAAGGCTTGCTGGGTACTCCGTCATCTGATATTCGTAACAAATTTGTTCAGGCACTTGCAGGTAGTAATGTCATCACTCCGGCTACTGCAGCACAAATTCAAGCTGTAGATTACGGTAATACCTTGGGGCTTGGTAATACTATTTCTGTTTCAACATCTTATGATGAACTTAATTATGAACAGTTATTGAGCAAATTTAAAAACAATACAAACGGATTGGATTATGAGTTTGATTTATCTGCCAAAAAACCTTACGGTAACAACGACGGTAAAAACCATTTCACAATCTACAAAGGCACTACTCGTCAAGAAAATATGGAAACAGGTATTGCATCAGTATCTTTGTATGACTTATTAACGCAAGATGTAAAATATAATATCGGCTGCGAATCTGACTGGGGCTTTAGAACACCGATTCTGGAAACCGCATTCTTGCAAGAACAATTAGCAGGAACCGGTGGATTTTTGGATTGGCTGCAAGACGAATTTGCAACAATCCTGGGCGGTGTTGCTCAAAATGATACGGCATTACAATATGCTTATAACCAGGTTTACGACTTAATTTATCCGGATTCAAGTGTTAGTGTTGCAGCAAATACTTTTGGCGGATATTATGACGAATCAGCATCAGACAGAAAACACAAAACAGAACCTGGTGATAAAAATTCAGATGTTGGTAAAACATATGAAGAAATTATGAACGGTGTTGGTACAAAAACCAGTGGTGACATCGGGCGCGGATATTCAACTAACCCTGAACAAAAAGCCGGAGATTATATCGGTTTTACTTATGCTGCCGAAAAGAATACTTCAGGCAGAACTCACAAAGAAACTTCTGAGGTCGCAATCAACTTGAACAATTTGGCTAAAGTATTCTTAACCTCTTATGTTCAATATATGCAGGGTATTGATAATTCTGAATATAGCTGGGATAAAGGTGCTCTTTCAGCATCTAACCTGTTTGATGATGACTCAAAATTCAAATTCACAGTTTTATCCGATACACAAATAGATGATGGCGGAAACGATTTATATGCTGCATTCTACGACGCATTGTTCAATATGATTTGTACAAAAGGCTGGGTTCAAAACGACCAAATCGAAGATGTCGAATATATGAGTGAGATGATGAAAAATGGTATGGCATTTATTTCATCCCTCAGTGACGATGGCTTCTATTACCAAAGTACGTATTCTAACGAAAAGAATGTTATCGAAGTAAGCGATGATGAAGCTATTGCTCAAGCCGAAGCAAAATATAATTCTGAAAAAGCAAAAATCGAAAACAAAGAACAAACTTTAGACTTGAAGATGAAAAATCTTGATACAGAGATTTCTGCATTGACTCAGGAGTATGATGCTGTTAAGAACCTTGTAACAAAAGGTGTTGAAAAGTCCTTCAAACGTTATGAGGCGTAAGGTTTTGGTCATGCGCCTAAGGGTGATGAAAATAATAATGGTGTTGGGGTAGAAACCCCAACCTACTTAACTGGATTGCTTCGCATACGCTCGCAATGACGATAAAACGTCATTCTGAGCAGGTACGAGCAGAGGATGAAAGCGTAGCGTATCCGTTTAAAGCGAGTACCGTAAGCGAAGAATCTCATAAATCAATCCCCTCCCCTGGAGGGACAAGAAGAACCAACGAACTTGAGAGTTGTGTGATTCAGGGTCTATCCAATTTGATGTAAAAGCCCTACGGGATAAACCAACATTGATAGATTCCGGGTCGGAGCCCGGAATG